>JBEKWX010000220.1:0-6648 GCA_049512675.1 Terriglobales bacterium
CAGGGTGTGACGAGGCCTACATCCGGTCCGTGCGCCTTGGGGCATGATGGGAGTGTGAATACCATGCGCTCCGCGAAGCTGGCCACGGGAACCCCGACGGTCGAAACCGAAATAGTGCAAGTTCTGGTTGCTGATTCCGGTCTTATTCAGTCTCAACTCTTGACGCGAGCTCTGAAAAGCCGGCGGGACTTTGAGGTTTCCGCTGTTGCTCTGGAGACGTCTGCTCTCCAGAACTTCCTGCAATCGAATAACGCCGACGTGGTCTTGGTTGCGGGCAACCACCAGCCGGATTTGAGCCTGCTGCGCTGGTTGCGCGTTTCGTATCCAAAGATCGCCCCTGTGCTGCTGGCCGAGAACGATGACCGCGAACTGGTGGTGAGTGCCTTGCGCGCGGGTGCGAAGGGCATTTTTCTTTTTACTCAAACTCCCTTTCCGATGCTCTGCAAGTGCATCCATTGCGTTTTCCAGGGACAGGTTTGGATCAACAGCCAGCAGATGAATTACGTGCTGGATGCTATGTCGGAGGTGCCCACTCTGCGTGTGGTCAACTCAACAGGGAGGTCTTTGTTGACGCCGCGCGAGGAGCAGGTCGTCGCGCTCGTAGCCGACGGCTTGACCAACCGCGGGGTCGCGTCCGAACTGGGGTTGAGCGAACACACGATCAAGAAATATCTGCTGCGCATCTTCGATAAGGTGGGGATTTCAAGCCGGGTGGAACTGGTCCTCTACGCCATGTCGCACGGCGAGAATCGCCCGGCGGAATGGATGCCGAGCAACGCCTGAGCGCGGAAGGGAAGGCCGACGGATACAATGGCAATATGCAGAAGGACGAGGAGATCGCTGGGTGACGAGTGCCCAGTCCAGAGTTGCGCGCCGGTGGACCGTGATCGCATCAGGCCTGCTCATTCTGGCGCTGGCTCTGGTCGTGATCTACACGGGGCCGAATGCTTTTTACAGTCCCGTCGCTTTGGTCGTGGTGGCTGCCATCGGGCTGGCCGCGCTGCTGCTTCAGGTTCGGTTTCGGCAGGATCTTCCGAACGTTCATTCTCCGCTCTGGCTTAACGTCCTCGGCATTCTCTGTGCCATGATCACGCTGTTCGCGGATTACCTCCGGCTGACGCACCGTGAACTGGATCTGGTGGCGTTTGCCGCAGTGGTCTGCTTCGGCATCAGTGGATCGCTCATCCTGCACGCACTGCGAAGGGGACGGGTGCGAACGCCGCAACCGACTGAGACAGAGTAGAGACGAATCGAGAAGAAGACAAAGTCGCGGGGTTTTCAATCTTGTCCGCGGATTTCCCATTTACAATGCCGCTATGCGCGTCACCTTGTTCGGTGCATCCGGACTGCTGGGCCAGGAACTGGTTCATAAGTTGAGCGGTAACGAGATGAAGGGTGAGCAATTGACCGCGCTGTCTTCCAAGGACGCCGACCTGCGCGACCGCGCCCGCGTTCGCGACGTGATTCGCGATTCCCGTCCCGACTGGATTCTCCTGTCCGCCGCCTATACCGACGTGGATGGCTGCGAGTCAAACCGCGACTTGGCCTTCGCGGTGAATTGCGAGGGCGCCGTCAATGTGGCCGAGGCTGCCCGCGAAGCCGGATCGCGGCTGATGTTCCTAAGCACGGACTACGTTTTTGGTGGCAGCAAAGGATCGCCTTACCAAACCAGCGATGCCAGAAATCCGGCCAGCGTTTATGGCGAGAGTAAAGCCCGGGCCGAGGAACGGCTTCTCGAGATCCTGCCCGAGGTCTGCATCGCGCGAACTTCGTGGCTGTTCGGCCACGGAGGCAAGTGTTTTCCGGCGACGATTCTGAAGCTGGCGTCAACGCGTCCTGAAATTTCCGTGGTGCCTGAGATGGTGCCTGAGATTTCCGTAGTAAACGATCAGCGTGGCAGCCCAACTTTCACGCGCGATCTCGCCTCCGCTCTCGTCGAGCTGTGCCGCGCCTCCGCCCGCGGGATTGTGCACGTCACCAATTCCGGCAACTGCACGTGGTACGAGTTCGCCGTCGCAATCGTGCGCGCGTCCGGACTGCCGACCACAATCAAACCAGTGACCACGGCCGAATTCCCGCGTCCGGCGCGACGGCCGGCCTACTCCGTTCTGTCGCCGGATAGCCTGCACGCTTATAACATCCGCATGCCGGACTGGAAGGATGCGCTGCGCCGCTACCTTGAGGGTGCCCCGCTCTAACGTCGCGCCTTTTGCGACGTTAGGGTGGGGATTTTGACTTCAAAACCGCGGATTGCTGTGCACAATTTGGGGTGCAACTTCCCACCCCGCAGGGGATCGCCAACTCCTTCTGTGCCAACTCACACCCGCGCCGACTTCACATCCGTGCGCGAGAAGTCTTGACCTTTGAACAAAAGCGGCTCTCCTTTGGATTTCGCCAGCGCGTAGGAAAAGCAATCCCCAAAATTCAATCTGGCGGAGTGGCCGCTCGTTTTCCCGAAGTCGCGATAGGCCTGGCGCGCTACGCGAGCTTGCGCTTCGGTGACCGGCTCAATCGCGATTTGCGCCTCCTCGATCAATTCATCAAAACGGCGGCTGGCAACCGGATCTTTGTTGCCATCGACCACCGCCGCGGCTTCCACATAACTCACGGCAGAAATACGACGCTGCGCGGCGCGCTCAATGATTCTGGCGAACTCGGGCGCTTCCGCTTCAAAGCGGAGAATGGCGATCAGGGCGGAAGTGTCCAGAATCATCTCGGCAGCCCTTTCTCGTCATAGAGAAGGTCGCCATGATCGGCCGAGCGAAACGGTTCCTTCAGACGCGTCGCGCAGTCCCGGCCGATTTCGAGCAGCCGGTCGGAGAGCTTGGCGGCAAGCTTGTCTTTCTCTTGCACCCTTTTAAGCCGTTCGCGGACCGCTTCGGTGACGGCTTCGGTCAAGCTCTCTCCGGTGAGGCGGGCTAACTGTTGCGCGAGTTGGTGGGCGTCTTTGTTTTTGATGTTCAGGCTCATATGTGGTAGATACTATACCTCATGATTCTACCATTCTACCACAGATGGGCGGACCGTGTAACGCGGACGCTCCTATCGCGCACTCTCACGGGCAGTGTGCGCTCGTTGTTAACCCTCTCATGACCTCTAAGGTATTTATTTCTCAAAGGCCTAGCGGGTAACGAGCCCAAGAACAAGCCTGAAATTCAAGCTAACTCATTGATTTATAAATATTTTACAAGTAAGTCCTTGTTTCTCAAAAACCTGGCATCTCTTACACGCTAAGTCTTTGATTCTCAAAGACCGCCACCAGAGGGGTCCCAAGCCGTTGCGCGATTGGAAGGACGCGCTGCGCCGGTTGCGAAAATTCGAAAGGGGCGTACAATTGGCCAGTTTTTGGGGTCAGAAAAAAAATCCACTCTATCCGTGTGACCGAGGAGGTCAACTATGAGAAGAATCGCAGGGGCGGTGCTCGCCCTGGTCGTTTTGCTGACTGCTGGAGTATCCGGGATCGCTCTGGGCCAGGACATGCCCGCTGGCAAAATGCCACCCAAGGTACTGACGGTCTTCCGCGAGTATACGAAGCCGGGGAAGGCAGGTACGGCACATGAAAAGACCGAAAGCCTGTTTGTTGAGGCAATGAAGCGGGCGAATTGGCCAACCCACTATCTGGCTGTGGAATCTCTTTCGGGTCAGTCGCGTGCCCTGTTTTTCACCGGCTACGATTCGTTTGCCGCGTGGGAGAAGGATACCCTCGCCACTCAAAAGGATAAAGCACTGATGGCTGCCCTTGACCACGCCTCTGCCCTCGACGGTGAACTCTTGAGCGAGACCGACAGCGCCGCGTTGGCATTCCGCGAGGAATACAGCCTGCGTCCCGAGGTGGACATAGCTCACATGCGCTATTTCGAAATCTCGCGCTACCAGGTTAAGCAGGGACATGACAAGGAGTGGGATGAAATCGTGAAGCTGGTAACCGCCGCGTACAAGAAAATTCCCGACGCACACTGGGCAACTTATTCGGCGGTCTATGGGTTTCCTGACACGACTTACATCATCTTCAACCCGATGAAGTCGGCGGCGGAGATTGACAAGAACTTCGCGGCGGGCAAAGACTTTGCAGCGGTGATGGGTGAAGAGGGCATGAAGAAACTCGCCGAGTTGTCGGCGGCGGCGATTGAGTCGAGCCAGACTAACCTATTCGCGTTTAATCCGCGCATGAGCTATCCGGCGGACGAGTGGGTTAAGGCAGATCCCGAGTTCTGGAAACCAAAAGCCGCTGCGGCTCCCGCCGCCGGCAAGAAACCAGCGGAGAAGCCGGCTGATAATCATTAGCCCTGAGTTTTGAAAGCACTGAACCCGCCCTTCGGTTGCCGCAGGGGCGGGTTTTCCTTTTGACCAGACATGTCCGACTGCCCTGTCCAATCGCCGCTGCCGTGGTTTATTCTTACCTCTCTTCGAGGATCAACCGTGAACCAGCGCCTCTTGTGGATTCTGCTCACCTTGCTCTGCGTTCTGCCATTTCCTTTCGCGCTTTCTGCCCAGCAGTATGACTCGGCCATGTACCAGGAACTCCGCTGGCGCATGATCGGCCCGTTTCGCGGCGGACGCACGGTGGCGATTTCCGGCGTTCCGGGCCAGCCCAATGTCTTCTACATGGCGCCGAACAACGGCGGAGTTTGGAAAACGACGGACTTCGGCCAAACCTGGAATCCGATTTTCGATGGTCAACCTAACAACGCTCAACCTAACAATGACCAATCCAACAACGATCAACCTAACAACGCCCAAGCTAACAACGATCGAGCTAACAACGATCAAGCTAACGACGCCCGGCGTTCCGGTTCGATCGGAGCCCTCGCCGTCGCGCCGTCGAATCCGGACACGATTTATGTCGGAAGCGGCGAAGGCTTGCGCCGGCCGGATCTGTCCGTAGGCAACGGTATCTACAAATCGACCGACGCGGGCCGCACCTGGCGGCATCTGGGTCAACGGGATGGCGCTCTGCGCGACGCGCAGCAGATTGCATCCATCATCGTCGATCCCAAAGACCCTGATCGCGTCTTCGTCGCGGCCCTAGGGCATCCCTACGGCCCGAACGAACAGCGTGGCGTATTCCGCTCGCTCAACGGCGGTCAAACCTGGCAGAAGGTTCTCTACAAAGACGAGAACGTCGGAGCTGTGGACCTGGTGTTTGATCCGCGAAACTCACACGTGATCTTTGCCGACCTGTGGGCCTCGCGCCGTCCGCCGTGGACGACCGGTGGCAGCTATGACGGCCCGGGGAGCGGACTCTACAAATCAACCGACGGCGGCGACAACTGGCGGCAAATCACGAAAGGATTGCCGACTGAGGCCGACAAGCTGGGCCGCATCGGCCTTGCCGTTTCGCCAAGCGATCCCGATCGCATGTACGCCTTGGTAGACGCGCGGAAGGACGCTCAGAAAAAAAGCGGCGTTTATCGCTCCGACGATGCCGGCGAAAGCTGGCAGTTGGTGAATACCGAGGAACGTATCTCGGGACGCGGTGACGACTTCGCCTGCGTGCGCGTCGATCCGCGAAATAAAGATGTGATCTACGTGGCGAACACTTCGACCTACCGCTCCACCGACGCCGGCAAGAACTTCACGGCGGTCAAGGGCGCGCCTGGCGGCGACGACTACCACACCATCTGGATCAATCCCGAAAATCCCGACATCATTGCCCTCGCCGTGGACCAGGGCGCGACCATCAGCGTAAATGGCGGCCAGACCTGGAGTTCCTGGTACAACCAGCCCACGGCGCAGTTCTATCACGTCATCACCGACAACCAGTTTCCTTACTGGGTGTATGGCGGCCAACAGGAAAGCGGGTCGATCGGCATCGCCAGCCGCAGCGACTTTGGCGAAATTACTTTTCGCGACTGGACCACGGTCGGCGTCGAAGAATATGGCTACGTCGCGCCTGATCCGCTGCATCCGAATCTGATTTACGGCGGCAAGGCCACGGTGTTCGACCGCAACACTGGACAGACGCGCGACGTTTCGCCGGTGGTTCTGCGCACCGGGCAGTATCGCTTCAATCGCACCGCGCCGTTGATTTTCTCGGCGGCGGATCCGCATGTGCTGTATCTCGGATCGAACGTGGTGTTTGCCACACGCGATGGTGGCAACAGTTGGCAAATCATCAGCCGCGATCTAACGAACGAAGATCCGGGCTCTCCAGCGACCCTCGGGCCGTTTATCGCGGCCGATCCGGAGAAGGGCAAGCATCGCGGCGTGATCTATTCGATTGCGCCTTCGCCGAAAGATGCGAACCTGATCTGGGCCGGAACCGACGATGGCCTGATTCACGTGACGCGCGACGGCGGCAAGAACTGGCAGAACGTGACCCCTCCCGGACTGACGCCCTGGAGCAAGGTGGCGCAGATGGATGCGTCACATTTCGATACAGCGACCGCGTATGCTGCGGTAAACCGCTTCCGGCTCGATGACCTGCATCCTTATATCTACCGCACGCACGACGGCGGGAAGTCGTGGCAGAAGATTGTTAGCGGTTTGCCCGACGACGAGCCCGTCAACACCGTCCGCGAAGATCCCGAGCGCAAGGGACTGCTCTTTGCCGGCACCGAGCGCACCGTGTATGTTTCGTGGGACGACGGCGACCATTGGCAATCGCTGCAGATGAACCTTCCGCCGACTTCCATCCGCGACTTAGTC
>JBEKWX010000221.1:0-6626 GCA_049512675.1 Terriglobales bacterium
TCGGGCGACGCCGGAGAAGTCTCCATAATGTTCAGCATCTCCAGTGCCGCCATTCCTTGTCCATTGGGAGGAAGCTCGTAGACGGTCCAGTCGCGATAGGTGGTTGAAATCGGCTCGACCCACTCTGGCGAAAACTCGGCCAGGTCGTCCGCTGCCATCGTTCCGCCCAGACTCTGGGACGTGCTCAAAATCGCGCCCGCAATCTCACCCTTGTAAAACGCAGCCGCTCCATTCTGCGCCACCAGCCGCAAGGCTTTTGCGAGATCGTGATTCTGGAACACTTGTCCCACCGCCGGAGCCTTGCCGTTAGGCAGATAGACCCGTCGGCCTTCCGGATCCTTCGAGATCCGTTCGACCGAGTCGTTCCAATAGGACGCGATGATTTCAGGAACCGGATAACCATCCTCGGCATAGAAAATCGCCGATTGGAAAAGATCCTTCCACGCCAGCCGTCCAAAGCGTTCGTGTAGTGCGTGCCAACCCGCCACCGCACCGGGGACCGTGACCGAGTCAATGCCTGCGAGCGGCATGGAGGTCGCGCCTTTCGCCTGCAAGTGCTCGATGGTCAGTCCGCGCGGCGCCCATCCGCTGGCGTTAAGGCCATACAGCTTGCCGGTTTTTGCGTCCCAGTAAATCGCAAAAAGATCGCCGCCCATGCCGTTCATCATGGGTTCAGTCACCCCGAGGACGGCATTCGCGGCAATCGCCGCATCCACGGCAGAGCCTCCCCGCGCCAGGATCTGCGCACCCGCTACCGAAGCTTGCACATGGCTGGTAGCCACAATGCCATAGCGTGTGACGACCATCGAGCGCGCGTTGGAACGGTCTCGGGCAGACATGGAAGATGATATAAGCAGCAGAGCGATTGCAATCCGAATCGAAATGTTCATGCTACACCTGCGCACGCGTATTATAAGGTGCACTTACTCTTCAATGCCTGGGAGCCTCTAAGGCCCAGTCAACGCTAACCGAAAGCTACGGAAATTTCGATTCGTAGAATGAAAAAAATTGATCGAAGCCGGTACCGAAGATTGTTGACCGCAGGGGTCGTTCAACCTAAAATACAAAATATGGTAGGCGAGAACCTTTCCGCGATGTGCATGTGCGCTTGTTGCTGTTGTTGCGCGTCCGTGTGCTCTGGCGCGGGGAGGCTGCCGACCTAAAGAATTTATTCTAATCCCGGCACTTATAACCCACCGCCAGATCGATCTGGCGGTGGGTTTTCTATTTTCTGATTCAAGCAAGTTCTGATTCAAACAAGTTTGGTTCAAACAGTTTGGGCCAGGCAGTCTGGAGCGAAACAGGCTATGGCAAACAACGCGGAAGAAACCAAGGCACAGAGAGTCGAGCGCCTCAAGCGCTCCAAGAACCCGTGGGAAGGCCTGGAAGAAGTCCGGCGCTTCGCCCGTGAGGGATTCGAATCCATCCCACCCGAATGGCTTGGGACCTATTTTCGCTGGTGGGGCGTGTACACCCAGGGTGATGGGCTGGGCGTAACCGGTGGTCAGGGCGGAGAAGGACGGGCGGTGCAATGCTTTATGGTGAGAATCCGGATCCCCAACGGTCTGCTGCGTTCCGAGCAACTGCGAACCATTGCCGACCTAACCCGCCGCTACGCCCACGGAATCGCCGACATCACTGTGCGCCAAAACATTCAGTTGCACTGGATCACGATCGAGGCCCTTCCCGATCTGCTCGAAGCGCTCGCGAGGGTGGGATTGAACACGACTGGCTCCTGCGGCGACGTCACGCGCAATGTCACCGGCTGCCCGGTCGCGGGAGTGGACGCGGATGAGATTTGCGATGCTTCGCCGATAGCGCTCGAAGCCTCGCGAATGCTGGCGGGAAACGGCGACTTCTACAATCTGCCCCGCAAATTCAAGATCTCGATCGCGGGATGCCGCGTGTGGTGCCCGTATCCTGAGATCAACGATGTGGGCTTGACCGCGACAACTCGTGTGCTGCGCGGCACGCCCGAGGTCGGTTTCTCCCTGCGAGTTGCCGGAGGGCTCTCCACCGATCCGCACCTGGGAGTGCGTTTGAACGCGTTTGTCCGTTGGCATCAGGTGCTGCCCGCCATTCTTGGGATTGCGGAACTGTTTCGCGACTCGGAGGTGTTGCGGGAACATCGGGAGCGCGCGCGGCTGAAGTTTCTCTTCCTGCGACAGGGATGGACGGCGGAGAGTTTTCTGGAGGAATTGCAGCGGCGCATCGGATTTCAATTCGATCCCGCGGTTGAGGAATTGCCGCCGGCGGATGTTTATCGCGACCACGTGGGAATTCATCCGCAGAAGCAGCCGGGTTACTGCTACGTGGGAGCGGCGGTGCTGCGCGGACGAATTACCGCGGAACAAATGCAAGCTGCCGCCGATCTCGCCGACCGCTTTGCCGCCGGCGGACTGCGCACGACCAACATGCAGAATCTGCTCATCGTGAACGTTCCCCAGTTCAATGCTGAGAGCTTGGCCAAAGAACTGGACGCGATTGGATTGCGGGTGGGCGGCTCGCCGTTCTTTCGCGGCACTATCGCCTGCAGCGGCACGGAATTCTGCAAGCTCGCGATCACGGAGACGAAGAGCTTTTCCCGCTGGCTGGTGGAACAGCTGGACGAGCGTCTGCCGGGCTTCGATCAGCACCTGAAGCTGCACGTCACGGGCTGTCCGAACAGTTGCGGACAGCACTGGATTGCCGACATTGGCATCGACGGCAAAAAGATGAAGGTCGACGGTCGTCTCGTCGATGCCTATTACTTTTGCATTGGCGGTGCGCTTGGTCTGCACCAGGGGACGGCGCGGCCGGTGGGATATCGCTGCCTTGCGACTGAGGTTCCGGAGGCGATCGAGCGATTGCTCCGCCAATATCTCGCCGCGCGTCAGGCAGGCGAGAACCTGCGCCGGTTTTTTGCCCGGCACACTGACACAAAGTTACGGGAATTTCTCGCAGGCGCACCGGTTGAGGCGGTCAGCCGCGATGTGCCAGCGGTGAGTGTTGGAGGAGCATTAATGCAATCGGCCGGAGCAGACGGTGACTAATCTCTTCCCAATGTTTATAAAGCTGGCCGCGAAGCCGTGCTTGGTCGTCGGCGCGGGCAAGGTAGGCGAACCCAAGATCGGTGCGCTCATCGACACGGGCGCGAGCGTCCAGGTGGTCGCGATTGCGGCCAGCGGCCAAGTCCGCGAATGGGCCGATGCGGGAAAGATCGAACTGGAACTGCGTCCTTTCACGGCGAGCGACCTCGACGGCAAGTTTCTCGCGGTCGCGGCAACGGCTTCAGCAAGTCTGAACAAACTCATCTATCGCGAGGCGCAGCGGCGCGGAGTGCTCTGCAACGTGGTGGACGTTCCAGAGTATTGCGATTTCTTTTACCCGGCAGTGGTTCGGCGCGGCGACCTGCAGATTGCAGTTTCAACCGCGGGGCAGAGCCCATCGCTGGCGCAGAAAATTCGGCAACAGCTGGAACGGCAGTTCGGGGAGGGCTACGCGGCATGGGTTGATCAGCTCGGCGAGACCAGGCGGCTCATTCTGGCCAGCGATCTCGACCGAGAAACGAAGTGGGAGTTGCTGCACTCCCTGGCGAGCCGGGAAGCATTCGAAGCGGCCCTGGCCAAAATCCCCGAGCTGAGCGCAAAAAGTTGAGCGCGAAAGGAGGCGGAGCATGAAGGGAAAAGTTTATCTGGTAGGCGCAGGGCCGGGTGACCCGGAGTTGCTGACATTGAAGGCGCTTCGACTGCTGCGAACTGCGGAAGCGGTTCTGCACGACGACCTGGTCGCGCCTGAGATTCTGACGCTGATTCCGCCGACCGCCCAGATTTACAACGTAGGCAAGCGCCGCGGAAAAAAGAAAATCCTGCAAGGTGAGATCAACGGTCTGATGGTCGCGCTGGCGTCCTCCGGACTGCGCGTTGTCCGGCTGAAGGGAGGCGATCCGCTCATCTTCGGTCGAGCCGGGGAGGAGATCGAGGCCCTGCGCGCAAATAGCATTCCTTTCGAGATTGTTCCGGGCGTGACTTCGGCTCTAGGTGCGGCCGCTGCGGTCCGGATTCCGCTGACGCATCGTCGAGCGTCGTCAGCGCTGGTGCTCATTACCGCTCATCGTGCCTCCGAAAGTCGATCTTTCAGGCTTCGAGCTTCTGAACCAGACGCTCCCGAAAAAGACGCTCCCGAAAAAGATCCCGCCGATTGGAGCAAGTTGGTCACGAGCGGAGCGACTCTGGTGATTCATATGCCCGGACAAGACTATTCGGACATTGCGAGGAGATTGATGGCGGCCGGGCTTGCCGGCGAGACTCCCTGCGCCATCGTCTCGCGTGCCACAACCAGGCGCCAGCGAACGCATCGCACGACGGTGCGCGATCTGCGTCGCGCGCCGCAACTGGCCGCGCCAACGCTGTTGCTCGTCGGCGAGGTCGTCAGTTTGGCCGATCCCGCCGCCATGGTGGATGAATTTGTGGCGCCGGGCCTGCCGCCGGGGAACGGCAGGTTGCTTCCAGTGGCAATTTTTCAAGACATTCCTCTCCCAGGCGCCAAGCCTGGGAGCAGATAAGGAGCCGATGACGTGCAAGACAAAGACGTGCAAGATAAAGACAAGACCGCAGAAGCGCAGTTCACGGCTGAGAGCTGGAGTCCGCAAAGAGTGCTGGCCTGGGCGTTTGAGACCTTCGAAAACGGAGTTGCCATTTCGTCGGCATTTGGGGCCGAGGGCATGGCACTTATCGATATGGCCTCGCGGGTGCGCAAGGATTTTCGCGTGTTCACGGTTGACACCGAATTCCTGTTTCCGGAGACCTACAGCCTGATCGACAGAATCGAGCAAAAATATGAAATCAAAATTGAAAAAGTTTTCCCCCTGCTCTCGCCCGAGGAGCAGGAGCGGGTTCACGGGGCCGAGCTGTGGTCCCGCGACCCCGACCAATGCTGCAACCTGCGGAAAGTTGAGCCGCTCCGCCGCAAGCTGAGCGAACTGAGTGCATGGATCACGAGCATTCGCCGCGACCAAACCTCATTTCGTAAGGGCGCCCACAAAATCGAGTGGGACGCGAAATTTGGGCTGGTGAAGGTGAACCCGATCGCCGACTGGAGTTTGAAGCAAGTTTGGCGCTATCTCCGCGAACACGGCGTGCCCTACAACTCACTCCACGATCAGAATTATCCCAGTATTGGTTGCACGCATTGCACGCGCGCCGTCCGGCCAGGCGAAGATCCCCGGGCAGGGCGCTGGCCGGGCACTGCCAAGACGGAGTGTGGCCTGCACATCATTGAGCCGCTGAGTCGATTGCCTGAAGCCGATGCATAGTCTACAACGGGTCTCATAAAAAGTTTTGAGTAGGGCACGGCTTCAGCCGTGCCGACGGCCGATAGAATGCTGACGGCCCATGCTAGTATTTGGCGCATGTTCCGATTTCTGCGCTCCGCCGCCACTACGTTCGCCTTCATCCTGGCTCTTGCCACTGTACATGCAGTCCAGGCTCAATCTTCTGCCGCTTCCAGCGCCGCTCCTGCCGGCGACAATATTGTGCTCCACGCAGCCCACATCCTCGATGTGGAGCATGGCATCCTCGTCAGCCCCGCCGAGGTTCTGGTACGCGGCAACCGCATTGTTGAAGCTGGTTCCTCGGTCGCCCATCCCAGTGGCGTCACGGTAATCGATTTGGGCGCGGCCACGCTGATGCCCGGGCTCATCGACGCCCACGTCCATCTTTTCCTCCATCCCGGAGCCGAGGACCTGCAAACCATCGTTGAATCCGTACCCGAGCGCACCATCCTCGCCGAAATCGCGGCCCGCCACGATCTGATGGCGGGCTTCACCGCCGAACGCGACATGGGAACCGAGGGCGCGGGTTCGGCGGACTCCGCCGTGCGCAATGCCATCGACTCCGGACTGATTCCCGGCCCGCGCATGACCGTCAGCGGCAACGCCATCAGCATTCTCGGAGGCCATGAAGACGCAATCCATTTCAATCCCGCCGAGCACATCTCATCCAATGCCACCTACGCCAACAATGCCGCCGAACTCGTCTCCGTGATACGGCAGCAGATCAAGGAGGGCGCAGACTTCATCAAGATTTATCAAACCGGCGCCGACCGCCTGGCCGATGGCAAATTCACCACGCCCTACCAGTACACCAAGGCCGAGCTTGAGGCCGGCGTCCAGGAAACGGCGCGCGTCGGCAGGCGTGTGGGCGTTCATTGCACCGGCGAACCCGGAGCTCTCTACGCGGTCCAGGCCGGTGTCGCCTCCATCGATCACGCCTACCAGCTCAGCCCGGAGACCATGCGCATCATGCGCGAAAAGCAGATCTACGCCGTGCCCACCTTCACCATCTCCGAGTACTTCGCCGACCATGCCGAGTCACCCGCCTTTGCCGAGCGTGAGCGCGCCATGTTGGCCTTCCATGCCGAAGAGTTCCGCAAGCAACTAGCGGCAGGCGTTCCCATGGCGGTAGGCTCCGACGTCGGCCCATTTCCGCACGGTACCCAGGCGCGTGAGTTTGAGTTGATGGTGAAGTACGGAATGCCGGCCGCCGAAGTGCTCCGCGCCAGCCTGCTGAACGGCGCGCGCCTCCTCGGATTGCAGGACTTGATCGGCCAGCTCAAGCCCGGCTTCTACGCCGATGTGATCGCAGTCC
>JBEKWX010000222.1:0-6621 GCA_049512675.1 Terriglobales bacterium
AGCTTTTCCAGGATCGCCCAGAACAGCGCCTTCGATATGTGCCAGCCCCGTTTTAACAGGGATCGCTGTTCCGGAAGATTGTCCAGCCCCGCGGAATAGAGCCGGTAGCTCGACCGCGCGTCCTTTTCAAACTGCGACCAGAGCTGGTTCACAGCCAGCCCTTCGCTGACGCGATACCAAAACTGCCGGACATTGTTCTTGACTCTGTGTGGTGGGGGAACAGTTTGCTGGGGGGACGTCATGGCAGACGTAACATTATAGGCTGGCGCTGCCTTTGCCTGTGGAGCGATGGGCGTCTCGCGAGCCTGCCCTGAGCGAAGCCGAAGGGGCCGGCAGTTCGGCGGCCGGGCGGAGACGCCCGGCGCTCCACCAGCGGCTAAAAGCTAAGGCACCTCAAAACAACTCCATCTGCGCGACCGCCATATGCGCTCTACGACTGCCGCGCGCGTGCTCGTCTCCAATGCCGTACTTTCGCCGCAACGCGGCCATCAATT
This sequence comes from Terriglobales bacterium, assembly GCA_049512675.1. Taxonomy (GTDB): domain Bacteria; phylum Acidobacteriota; class Terriglobia; order Terriglobales; family Acidobacteriaceae; genus Acidiflorens. Next base: position 495 of record JBEKWX010000222.1, read on the forward strand.
GCGATAGCCGCTGCCCGTATCCTTTTGGCAGAAATGCTCGATCGGCATAACGCGTCCGGTAAAGCTGCACAAGATCGGGGAAGTGTTCTTCCAGAAACGGCAGGAACACCGCCGCCGAACACGGTTTCAGGAAAAGCGGATTGGCAAAGATATACCTCGCGCCCGCTTCACCTGCGGCTTGCACCAGGGCCTCGAGATCGCGCGGCCGGTCCGTGATCTCCGGCAGCACCGGTGCACAGATCACGCCCGCATCCACGCCCGCAAGATTCAGCTGGCGAACTGCCTCGAGCCGCAGATCGGGCCGAGGGGCACGAGGTTCGAGCTTGCGCGCCAGGTCGGCATCTACCGTGGTCACGGTCACATTCACAAAGATGCGGTTGTGCTCCCCGATTCGCCGCAGGATTTCGGTATCGCGCGTGACCAGGTTCGACTTGGTCACAATTCCGATTTCCAAGCCGGAGTGTTTTGCCAGTTCTTCAAGGATGGCGAGGGTCACTTCGAAGCGGCGCTCCGCCGGCTGATAGGGATCGGTCGCCGTGCCAATGGCAATCTCCTCGCCGCGCTTGACCGTTTTCAATTCCGATCGAAGCAGCGCGGCTGCTTGCTGCTTGACGAAAATCTTTCGTTCGAACTCCACGCCGTCCCGCAGTTCCATGAACTCGTGGGTATAGCGCGCATAGCAGTATTTGCAGGCAAACTCGCAGCCGCGATAAGGATTGATAGCCCAGGTGAACGGAAGACTGCGCCGGCTCACCACGCGATTGAGGAGAGATCGCGTCCCTAGCGTGAAGTACTCGACGTTATGCCCTTCGCGGAGCGATTCGCTGGCCGCCGCGATCCGTGCGATGCCGATCAACTTCGGCGGGGACTCGAAATCGGGGAGCAGCGGATGTGCGGTCATAGGCACCGGCCATATTCGCCATTTGTTCGCCTACGATAACTCCTGGATCGGCTCTTGTCAAATGGGCGCCGGGTAGTCCCAAACTCCCGCTGCCTAAAGACTTAATGCGCTGAATCAAGAAACCATGCTACGCATATAACCCGGAAGCATCTGCTTGACCGCCCCGAGCTCCGGTGCTAACGTTAATGATCTTCGAATCCCCCACTCCTTCGTTGGCGGCATGCCCTCGGTGCGGAACAGGCCTGGCGGTCGACGGCAACCAGATCTCTTGCACTGGCTGTGGCAGCGACTGGAAGATTCGCAACGGAATCCCTCGCTTTTTCGATCCGGTCTATTACTGGGGCGAAGTGCCTCTGGGGGAAGCACAGTCACTGCAATCCGACGCGCAGAAGCACGGCTGGCGCCAAGCCGTGGAGAAGCATTTCGAAAACGATCGAGCCATGGCTTATTCCATACTCCAGTGGCAGAGCAGAGCCTCATGGCTCCCGCTCCTCGGATTGAGTGAAGACGCGACTGCCCTCGACATTGGCTCCGGCTACGGCGCGATCACGCACGCTCTCGCCCGCGCAGCGAAAGAGGTCTATTCGGTAGAAGCCATCCCGGAACGAGTCGAGTTCACCAGCATCCGGCTCCAGCAGGAGGGCCTGACAAATGTGCGCCTGATCCAGGGCAGCGCGACCGAGCTTCCACTTCGAGAAAATGTATTTGATCTTATCGTCGTCAACGGCGTTTTGGAATGGGTTGGAGAGTGGGACCTAGGCGCCCCTCCCCAGGATGTCCAATTGCGGTTTCTACGGAAGGTCCACCGCATGCTGAAACCGGGGGGCGTTTGCCTGTTGGGAATCGAGAATCGAATCGGCTACGGCAACTTCCGCGGGGCCCTGGACCACTCCGGCCTGCCTTATACCAGCCTCATGCCCCGCTGGCTGTCCAGCCTGGTGTTGCGGTATAGCCAGCGAGCCCATCACCGCACGCGGCTGAATGCGAAGCGGGAATATCGGACCTACACCTATTCCGAGCTCGGCTATCGCCGCATCCTGGGCAAGAGCGGGTTCGGTGCGGTCAGCTTCTACCTGGCCGATCCGGGATATAACAGGCCCCTGTCGCTCGTTCCCCTCCAGAGAAACGCTCTGGCCGCCCACACCCTGCGCGTGGCCAGCGAGCCCATTCTGGGATCACGGCCTCGCTGGCCCCGGCTGGTGAAGCTTTATCTCAGCCGTCTCGGACTCCTGCGACCGTTTGTTCCCGAATTCGTAATCATAGCCAGCAAAGACGTTCCCGATGCCACTCGCAAAACCGCAGGCTGGCGACGCGCCGGGGCTGTACCTCCCGGCGGCATGCACCTTGATGAGCCCAGCCAATACCTTTCGATTGGTCCGGCCGGCACCAAAGCGGTGATTCGAATTTTTGGCTCCGGCGACTCCGCGCCCAGCGTGATTGCTAAGGCTTCGCCGTCCAACGCGAAGGCTGACGAGTCGCTGATCTCCGCATTCCGTGTTCTATCATCCCTGCAGCCGCGCCTGTCCGAAGAACGCGAGTTGCCATTCTCAACGCCCACCCCCGTCGAGTCATTCTCACAAGCTGGCTGGCACTTCACGGTAGAAACCGCGGCACCGGGACGCCCACTGTCCGAACTCATCTTTTTGCGGTCTCACCGTGGACGCCTGGCTTTTCTGCGCAACGAACTTGCTCAGTGTGTCGAGATCGCGGCGAAGCTGCCGCACATCCTCAAAGGTACCGTCGCGGCACACAAAATCGATCCGGAATGGTACGAGATTCCAAAGGGGATGGACCTAGGCCCGGGAGTCGAAAGAACTCTCGCCGCGGAGTCGGCCAAGTGGGCCAAAGAAGAACTCTGCGCCCACGGCGATTTCACCATCGAAAACGTGTTTTGGGACAAAGATGCCGAAAAGGCGTCGGTCATCGATTGGGAACTTCCGATCCAGGGTGTCCCACCGCTCTACGATGCCTTCACGCTGCTGTTCTCGTCGCTTCCTGCCCTAGACTTGGAGCACCGTATAATCTCGTCCACCGATGAACGATTGACACAACAATTCCAGGCCGCATTCTTCAGCACCGGCCCCTGGGCAACCACCAACCGGGAAATTCTCCAGCGCATCAGCACCACTCCGTCAGGAGCAGACTCTGACATCTGGCAGGAGCTGGTCCTGTCTCTTGTTATCCGCACCCGCTATTTTCTGTGGCGCCAGCCATCCCTCGGCAGGCAGTACTCCCGTCTCCTGGAGTACGCCGTGCAGCATGAACCCCTTTTTGTGTGCGGCGCGCACCGCTCTAGGCGATCCACACCGTCTTCGCGCTCATGAATTTCCGGATTCCCACCGCTTCGTCGGCTGTGGCCTTACGGATGCTCGCCCTGTTCCAGCACCACCCCCGGCGGCGGAGGAGGAATCGCAATATCCAGTTTGGTCACCGTCCCGAGCGATGACAAGGGCTTGTCGAATTCGCTCACGTTGCCTACTACCAGCACCGCCATCTGCTCGCGGTGGATGTATTTCGCCGCTACATGCGCCACGTCTTCCTTAGTAACTCCTTCGATCCCTTTCTGGAAGTTCTCCAGAAAATCCAGCGGATAGCCGTAAAACTCGTACGCCATTTTTTCCCGCAAAACCTTCGCCGGTGAATCGAAACGGAAGACGAAAGAGTTCAGAATCGCGTCCTTGGCGCGCTTGATCTCCTCATAGTTGATGGGACGCTTGGCGAGGTCGGCAATCTCCTCATCGAGCGCCTCAATGGATTCAATGGTGGTCTTGCTCTTCGTCATCACCATCAGCCGCAGCATTCCGGGATGATCCCAGCCCGCGCCCACTCCGCCGCCGACTCCGTAGGCGAGACCTTTGATGGTTCGAATATCGTTAAACAACCGGGACGAAAATCCTCCGCCGAAAGCCTCGTTGAGCACTGAGGTCGCGAAATAATCCGTAGTGCGGCGCGTGATGCCCACCGCCACCATTTCAATGGTGCTCTGATTCACGTCGGTCTTGTCGACCTCGTAATATCCCGGTTTTGCAGGATCAGGTTTCGCGGGCTCCGCATCGTTCGCCACCGGTCCCTTGGGCCAGGATGCGAAAGCCTCGCGCAGACGGGCTTCCATCTTCTCCGAGTCGAAGTCTCCGACCACGCCCAGGATGATGTTGTTCGGGTGAACATACTTGCCATGCCACTCGACCAGATCCTGACGCGTGATCGCCGCCACCGTTCGATATTCGGCGACTCGCGCATACGGATTGTTCGCCCCATACACCAGTATCGCCGCTTCCCGCGCCGCGATCTGCCCAGGATCGTCATTGCGCCGCGAGATGCTGTCATACATCCCCTTCTGCGCAATTTCAATTTTGTCGGCGCGAAACCCCGGATTCTTCAGCAGATCCTCGAACACGCGAAACACATCGTCAAAATCTTCGTTCAGACACGACCAGTTCACGCTCGTCGAGTCGATGCCTCCACCGGTCTCGACCTTGGCGGCGCGCTGCTCCAGATAATCGTCCAGTTGATCGCCAGTCTGGGACTTGGTGCCGCCGGTGCGCCACACTTCGCCGTAAATATCGATCAGCCCCGTCTTGTTCACCGGAACCGAGCGCTCGCCGCCGCGAATACGAGCGATGCCGTTAATGGTAGGCAACTCGTGGTCTTCCTGAAGAAAAACCACCATGCCATTCGGAAACACGATGCGCTTCGGCTGCGGCGGATGAAACGCCGGTAGCTTTGGAATTGCTATCTGCTGCCAGGTCTGTGTCTGAGCCCAAAGCTGCACACCAAAATCGCCGCTCAAGAAAGTAATGGCAATGACGAGGACGACGGCAGAGATGGATAAGTTTGTGCGCTTCACTGTCCACCTCCTTGCGGCCCGGCGCCAGTTCCCGGCGGCCCGCCGGCAAACTCGATAATCCCCACCGTCCGGTTATCGGGCGTGAACGTCTGATTCGCAATCCGCCGTATATCCGCCTTGGTAACTTTTTCGATCCGGTCGACCGAGACGAACAGTTCCCGCCAGTCGTCGTAGCGCGCCTGATAGAGCGCGAGTTCGGATGCCAGACCCTCATTCGATCCGAGCGAGCGGATCAGGTTGGCTTTGGCTCTCGTTTTGATCATTTTCAGCTCTTCATCCGAAATGTCTTCTTTCTTCAGCCGTTCAATCTCCACATGAATCGCGTTGCCCACTTCCTGCGGCGTGTGGCCCGGGAGCGGGGTGGCGTAAAACGCGAACAGTTGCGGATATTTATTTCCCGGATACCCGGTAAATCCCTCCGCGTCTGACGCGATCTGCTTGTCACGAACCAGCGCCCGATAGAGGCGCGAGGTTCGTCCACTCGACATCAGGTCGGCGATTGCGTCGTAGACCTGGTCATCCGGGCTGCGGTAATCGGGGCGGTGATAGCCTTCGAGATAGACCGGCTGCGACTGCTCGTGCAGCACCACCGTACGCTCGGAATGCTGCGCCGGCTCGGCGGTCGTCGCCGTGTCGGGCTTGGGGCGCGCCGGAATCCGCGAGAAATATTTCTCGACGATTGGCATGGCTTCTGAAGCTTTCACGTCTCCCACCACGGCGACCACCATGTTCGAGGGCACATAGTACTTATCGAAGAACCTCTGTGCGTCGGTCGCCGAGAAAGAATTCAAGTCCGAGATCCATCCGATGGTCGGCCGGTGATAAGGATGGGCCGCGAATGCTTCTTCCGTGAATTGCTCGAGCAGCCGCCCCATGGGATCGCTGTCCACCCGCATGCGGCGCTCTTCGATCACCACGTTGCGCTCTTTGTAAAATTGCCGCATCACGGGATGCAGAAAGCGCTCCGATTCCAGATAGGCCCACAGCTCCAGCCGGTTGATGGGGAAAGAGTAGTGGTAGACAGTTTCGTCGAGATCGGTGGAGGCGTTCATGTCCTCCCCGCCTTCGCCTTCGACGATTTTGCCAAACTCGTTGCTGTAAGGCGCGGAGAACTTGTCGGCAGCCGCAATCGCATCCTTCCAGACTTGTTCGAGTTGCTTGAGCTTCTTCTCGTCGCGGTCCACCGGCTGGTCGCGCTCGGCAATGTAGGCAGCATAAGCCTCTTCAACTTTCGCCAGCGCAATTTTCTCGTCCGCATAGTCGCGCGTCCCAATCGTGTCTGTTCCCTTGAAGGCCATGTGCTCGAACATGTGCGCGAGGCCTGTCTTGTCCATAGGATCCTGCACCGAGCCCGCATCCACGTGCGTGAAGAACGAAAA
>JBEKWX010000223.1:0-6603 GCA_049512675.1 Terriglobales bacterium
CGGGTGCGGCGCACCGATCCCGGCAATCCCGATGTGTGTCCGGTGGGCGACCTGCACAAAATATTCAGCAACCCGGAGACGATGGCCAAGGTGAACGAAGGCTGCCGGTCGGCTGGAATCGGCTGCATCGAGTGCAAGAGCTGGGTCGCCGATGCCCTGGTAAAAATTCTCAACCCCATGCAGGAGCGCCGAAACAAATACGAGGACAATCCGCGCCTCGCCTGGGATATTCTGGAAGCGGGCTCCGCCCGGGCTCGTGAGGTCGCAAGCGGCACGATGGACGAAGTCCGGAAGGCGATGGGGCTGGATTATAGCCCACACGATAGCCCGAAAAACAGTCCGAACTGTGTGTCAGTGAAGGATTCCACGAAGTGACCGATTTGTCTCAACCCATATCAGAACAGGCGCCAGTCGCGGCTTCTGGACGCGGCGCGGCTCCGTCTGCGTCGGCCGCCAAGTCCGCGCAAAACGATGCCAGCGATTTCCCGTTCGCCATCGCGCTCGGCGAAATCTACGAAGGCCCGCTCGACCTGCTGCTCGACCTGATCCGCAAGCAGGACATCAACATCTACGACATCCCCATCGCCAAAATCACCGCGCAGTACCTCACTTACGTCGAGCGCATACGCGAACTCGACGTGAACGTGGCCTCCGAGTTCATCTACATGGCTGCGGTGCTGATTCACATCAAGTCGAAGATGTTGTTGCCGCGCGATCCGCTGGCTCCCGCCGACGCGCAGGATGACCCGCGCAACGAACTCGTCAACCGGCTGCTCGAGCACGAAAAGTTCAAATCCGCGGCACAAATGCTTCTGCAGAAGCAGCAGATTGAAGACGCGGTGCTCAGCAATCCCGCGATCCGGGAGTTCGTGGACGCCGAAGGCGCCGAGCCCGAGCTTGCCGCCGATGTGATCGACTTGGTCAAGACCTTCCAGCAGATCCTGGACCGGGCGCGCAACCGGCCAATTCTGGAAGTGGACGAAGAGACCGTAACCGTGGGCCAGATGATCCAGTACCTGCACCGCCGGCTCGCCCTCGAAGATCGCCCCATTCGCCTGAAGCAGATACTCCGCAATGTGCCGTCGCGACAGGCGCTGGTCTGCATGTTTCTGGCATTGCTCGAACTGGTGCGGTTGCAGGCGATCCAGGTGCGGCAGGACCACGTCTTCGGCGAAGTGCTGGTGAGAAAACATTCCCACTTCGAAGAGGTAATGACCGAGCAAACTGCGGTGCGCGATGATTGGAAGTGAAAAAACAGTACCCAGTAACCGGTACCCAGTACCCAGTTAGAAGACTCTACGCTGGCTGGTTTAACTGAGTACTGGGTACTGGATACTGGGTACTGCCTTATGCTTAGACCCCAACTCGAAGCCATCATTTACGCCGCGGAAACTCCCATTTCGCTTGACCAGATTTATTCGCTGGTGAAGGAATCGCTGCTCGCGGAAACTCCGGGAATCGATCCTGCGGAAATCAAGTCGCGCATCCGCGCCACGCTCGGAGAACTTATCGCGGAGTATTCCGGCGCCGACCACGGTATCGAAATCCGCCAAGTCGCCGGCGGATACCGCATGTCCACCAAGCCCGAGCAGCACGACGTGGTGCGCGCCTTCGCCAAGAGCCTGAAACCGCCTTTCCGGTTGTCTCTTCCGGCGCTCGAAACTCTTGCCGTCGTCGCGTACAAACAACCGGTCACGGTGCCCGAGATCAGCGAAATTCGCGGCGTAGATTCTGGCGGCGTCATCGCTACCCTGCTCGACCGCAAGCTGATCACGACTGCAGGCAGAAAGGCCGTCATCGGACGCCCCATTCTCTACAAAACCAGCAAGGAATTTCTGCTGCGCTTCGGGCTCAAGGACGTCAACGAACTGCCCAGCATGGAGGAATTCGAGAAACTGCTGGCGGAGTCGTTCCAGAGCGACTTTCCGAGCGAGGGCACGGCTGCGGAAGCGTCTTCAAGTTCGCCGGAGACTGCTGCTGAAATTGCCGGGGCGCCCGAGTTTGAACCTGCCACCAACGAAGAGGAAACCGAGACGCCAGCCGCCACCAAACCGGAGTAGCCATCCATGCCAGCCGAACGTCTGCAAAAAATCATCGCTGCTGCCGGAGTTTCTTCCCGCCGCAAAGCCGAAGAAATGATCGTCTCCGGCCGCGTCGTGGTCAATGGGCAGGTGGTCACCGAGCTCGGCACCAAGGCTGATGCCGAACAAGACCACATCCGCGTGGATGGCAAACTGCTGCAAGGGCCCGAACGCTATACCTACGTCGCGCTGAACAAGCCAAAAGGATATGTGACCACGGTCAGCGATGAGAAAAAGCGCCCCACCGTGATGGACCTGCTCCAAAATGTGAAAGGGCAGAAGGTGAAAGGGCGCGTGTATCCCGTGGGCCGCCTGGACTGGGCAAGCGAAGGCCTTCTGCTGATGACCAACGACGGCGCGCTGGCCAACGCTCTGATGAAGGCGTCTTCCAATGTGGCAAAAACTTACGTCGTGAAGGTCGCGGGCCAGCCCGACGAGGCCAAGCTCGACAAACTTCGCGGCGGAGTTTCCATCGCCGAAAAAGGCGGGCGCCGGGTGCGCACGGCTCCGGCAAAAATTCGGCTGATCCGCGAAGGCGATAACCCGTGGCTCGAAGTGACGATCATTGAAGGCCGCAACCGCCAGGTCCGAAAAATGTTTGAAGAAGTAGGGCACCACGTGGAGAAAATCCGGCGCGTGCAGTACGGTCCCCTCCCGCTAGATGTGCCGCCGGGAGATTGGCGCAACCTTACTTTGCTGGAAGTCGCGAAACTGAAGGCCGCGGCGTCGGGACCGAAACTTACGCTTCCGCCCGCCACGCCCACTCCGCTGCGAACGCCGAAATCGCCGCGATCATCGAGATCGTTGCGCTCACCTAGGCCGTCGCACTTGTCGCGAGCGCCGAAATCGCGCGCACCGAAGCACCCGCGCAATTGAAGCGAATCCAATGATTGCCGGGACCGCAGACAGCTGCCGAGCTGCGCTCGGATTGGACGGGCGAGACGCCCGTCCCCACACAGCCCACCACTAGCGCTTTGCTTCCGCAATCATGGGCAGGCGGGCTGCTCCGTACAAGCCGGCATCGCTCCCCAACAGGGCGCGTGTGATGATGGTCTTGTGGCCGGGGCCGGCCACCACGCGCGCGGACGCGCCCTCTTTGTGGGCCGATGGATCGGGCGGCGCGGTGGCGGCGTACACGATGGAGCGCCGTCGCAACTCCTCGAAGATCGCGGGAGAAAACGCTTCCCACGCGCTCGAAACTCCCCCGCCAATCACGTAAATCGGCAGGTTCAGGGAATTCACCAGCGACGAAAGCACAATTCCCAAACAACGGCCTGCGTAGCGAAAAATGCGGCGTGCATCTTCATCGCCTTGAATCGCGAGATTGTAAATCGATTTCGCGCTGAACTCCGGGTCGGAGTGGGCCGTACGCGCCAGCGGCGACGCGCTGTTGTTCGCGATCGCTTCCCGCGCCATCCGGACCACTGCCGTCGCCGAAGCGTATTGTTCCAGGCATCCTCGATTCCCGCAGCCGCACGGATGCCCGTCCGGTTCAACGGTCGTGTGCCCGATCTCACCAGCCATGCCATTCGCACCGCGCCAGATCGCGCCGCCCAGAACCAATCCGCCGCCGACGCCGGTACCGAGGGTCAGTATCGCCACGTCGGAATAATCCTTGGCTGCGCCCAGCCATTTTTCTCCGAGCGCCGCGACATTGGCGTCGTTTTCGAGGATCACAATCGTCTTCAGTCGCTGCTCTATGGCGGCGCGAGCCGGATAGTCGACAAAGCCCGGCAGGTTGGGCGATTCGCGCACCAGGCCAGTTTGCACGTCGATGATGCCGGGCACGCCGACGCCAATCCCGATCAGGGGGGCGGAGTTCCTGTATTTCTCCGACATGCGCTCGATGGCGTCGCACATATCGCCGATGACGCGATCGGGCCCCAGGGAGATCCTGGTGCCGAGCTCAACTTTCTCGACCAGCGCACCTTGCTCGTCCACGGCTGCGATGCGCAAGTTCGTGCCGCCGAGGTCCACTCCGATTGAGAATTTATTCATGATGAATCACTCGGTAGTCGGTTTGAGGGGAACGTCTAGCCCCGCCCCTTTTCATAGTGTTAGCGTCGATGCGGCAAATTTAAGTCGCTCTATTATGGCTATTTTTGACAATTTGAACAGTAGTGACTGCTGCGGCCAGCCAGAACGACGCGCCGGATCGCGGTCCCGCACAACGGGCACGGCTCGCCCTCGCGGCCATAGACTCGATGCTGGAACTGGAAGAATCCTTCTTCTCCATCGGCGTCCACGTAATCGGAAATTGAAGATCCGCCCAGCGCGATCGCCTCGCGCAGCACCTCCCGCACGGCCCGGTGCAGCTTGCTCAATTGCTCCCGTGTGATGGTGGCCGCCCGCCGGCGCGGACGGATGCCTGCCCGAAACAACGATTCGTCGGCATAGATGTTGCCCACGCCGCGCAGCAACTTCTGATTCAGCAGCGCGCTCTTGATCGGAGTCTTGCGCCCGCGAAAAAGCGCGATGAACCGCTCCTCGCTCACCTCCAGCGGTTCCACTCCGCCAGGATCGAAGCCTCCAGCATGAACGCTGAGCTTGCCGAACATCCGGGGATCGATAAACCGCAGTTCGCGCCCCGATGCCAGCTTCGCGATCAAGTGAGTGTGCTTTGCGACTTCCGCCGCAGGTTCGCAAACGACGATGCGCCCAGTCATGCCGAGATGGGCGATCCATTGCGCCGTCTGTAGAGTTGCGGCTTGCCGCGTCTTGCCGCGAACGGCACGTCTACCTTTCTTTGGATGTGCTGTTTCCTCTAGGTCGAACACAATGTGCTTGCCCGCGCGGTACACTCGCAGGATCCGTTTCCCCTCCAGCGTCGCGACGATGACGCCAGCTGGTGACTTGAGCGGCTGCTTTCTGGAACCGATCCAGACCGATTCGACGGTGTCCCCGGCTACACGCCTGTCGAGACCTCGCGCAATGGTTTCGACCTCAGGCAGCTCCGGCACGCTGTCAGGATACAAGATCGGCGCGGAGAAGAGCGCTATTGGCTTTTGGCTCTTGGCTATTAGCTAAGAGCCAAAAGCTAAGAACGATTTCCGGTTTGCTCCTCCACAGCTTGATTCGGTATGCTAGAGCGTACACACAAAGCTCCGCCGATCTTCGCGGTTTCCCCGTCTTTTCAGCAGCAGCGGCGCAACCCGTGTGTGCGACCCTGGGGCGGGCTTCGGTTTGTGGCCGCGCAATATTCCAAGTGGAGTTTTCATTGAGCAGAGGCAGCACGAGCAGGGGTAGAACTGCGGTCATTGTCGGAGCCCAGTGGGGCGATGAGGGCAAGGGCAAGATTGTCGACGTACTCACGCAGACCTTTTCGGTCGTGGCTCGCTACGCGGGCGGGCATAATGCCGGACACACTGTCATCATTGACGGCAAGAAATTCATTCTGCAGCTTGTGCCCGGCGGCATTCTTCGGCCCGAGTGCATCAGCGTCGTCGGCAACGGCGTGGTGATTGATCCGCTGGCTTTCCTGAAGGAAGTCGCTTCCCTGCGCGCTGCCGGCGTGAAGGTGGACGGCAACCTCTTCGTCTCGAATCGCGCGCAGGTTATTCTTCCCTACCATCGCATGATGGAGCTGGGGTCCGAAAACGCTCCCGGCCGCGTGAAAATCGGCACCACCTCACGCGGCATCGGCCCATCTTACGAAGACAAAATGGGACGCCGCGGATTGCGCGTCGCCGACCTGCTCGACCGCCAATTACTGCGCACGCACATCGAGAACGCATGCCGCGAAAAGAACATGATCGCGCACGCGCTGTTCAACTCCGAGCCGCTCGATGCCGACAAAATGTTCCGGGAATACGCCGCCGCCGCCGAGCAGATCGCTCCCTTTGTCCGCGACACGGCGCTGCTGCTGAACCGCGCGCTGGCCGAAGGCAAGTCGATCGTCTTCGAAGGCGCGCAGGGTACCATGCTTGACATCGATCACGGCACCTATCCGTTCGTGACCTCTTCGAGTTCCACTTCCGGTGGCGCCGCCACCGGCACCGGCGTGCCGCCGACATCGATTGACACGGTTATCGGCATCACCAAAGCCTATTGCACCCGCGTCGGCAGCGGTCCGTTCCCGAGCGAACTTGTCGGTGTGTCGGGCGGGGCGCAAGGCGAAGACCTGCGCAAGCGCGGCAATGAATTCGGCGCCGTCACCGGACGTCCCCGCCGCACCGGCTGGCTCGACTTGCCTCTGCTCCGCTACGCTGGCATGATTAATGGCATCTCCTGGTTGGTGGTTACTAAGTTGGATGTGCTCGACCACTTGACGGAGATTCCAGTCTGCGTGGGGCATAAGGTGGACGACAAGGAAACGGACGAAATTCCGGCTCAGGCATGCGGTTATGAAAAACTCGAATGCATCTACCGCAACATGCCGGGCTGGGCCAGCCCAACGCAGGCCATTCGGACGGTCGAAGCACTACCCAAGGCCGCCCGCGAATACCTGGCCTTCATCGAAAAGGAAACCGGAGCGCGGGTGGGAATGATTTCCACGGGCCCCGATCGTGAGCAGACGATTTTG
>JBEKWX010000224.1:0-6599 GCA_049512675.1 Terriglobales bacterium
GAAGCCATTCGCCCGACTTCGGCGGTGCGTCATCCCGACCAGGTCAAACAATATCTGCAGGAAGACGAATTCAAGGTTTACAAACTGATCTGGCAGCGCTTCGTCGCTTCGCAGATGAACCCGGCCGTCTTCGATCAGACCTCGGTCGACATCGACGCCAAGTCTGGCAGCGACGTGTTCTGGTTCCGCGTGACTGGATCGGTCATGAAGTTCGACGGGTTCCTCAAGGTCTATGAGGAGTCCAAAGACAGCAAGGACGAAGAAGACGAGGAACTGAAGCACAAACTCCCGCCGCTCGAAGCCGGACAGAAACTCACGCTGAAATCGTTGCTCCCGGAACAGCATTTCACCGAGCCGCCTCCGCGCTTCAACGAAGCGTCGCTGGTGAAAGAACTCGAGGAGCGCGGCATCGGCCGCCCCTCGACCTATGCCACTATTCTCAGCACCATCCAGGAGCGGATGTACGCGCAGAAAGTCGGCGGCAAGTTCGTGCCCACCGAAATTGGTCTGGTTGTAACCGACCTGCTGGTCGAGAACTTCAAGGATATTTTCGACTTCCAATACACCGCGCGCCTGGAGGAAGAACTCGACGAGATTGAAGAAGGCAAGCAGACGGGAAACGACGCGCTGACCGAGTTTTACCAGAAGTTTTCCAAGGATCTCCGATACGCCGAGAAGCACATGGAAAACATCAAGCGTATGGAGAAGCCCACCGACGAAAAGTGCGAACTCTGCGGCGCGCCGCTGGTCATCAAGTGGGGCAAGCACGGTTCGTTCTATGCCTGCAGCACCTACGACAAGGAAAACCCCGACACCTGCAAATTCACAAAAGAGAATCCCATCAATCTTCCCGACCTCGACTCGGCTGATCTGCAGGAGACCGCGCAGGAGGAATACTGCGAAAATTGCGGCCGCGTTATGGTCCTGAAGCGCGGGCGCTTCGGCCAGTTCATGGCCTGCACCGGTTATCCCGATTGCAAGACGACGCGGCGGCTCGATCAGGGGAAGAAAGTGCCCGACATTCCGCTCGATGAAACCTGCCCGCTCTGCAAACGCAACTTGATCTTGCGGCACGGCCGTTATGGCGAGTTCACTTCCTGCAGCGGATATCCCGAATGCAAATATGTGAAGCAGAACTTTATCGGCGTCAAGTGCCCGGAATGCAAAGAAGGCGAGCTCGTCGAAAAACGCGCGCGCAAGGGCAACACTTTTTACGGCTGCGGGAACTACCCGAAGTGCAAGTTCACTTCGGCGGCGAAGCCCGTCCCCGAGAAATGTCCGGATTGCGGGCACGAGTACCTCGTGGAACGACTGCGCAAAGACGGAGCAGTAATCGCGTGTCCGAATAAGGAATGCGACTACGAACGCGCCCTCGAAGGCGCAGTAGTTGGTGTTTCGAAAGTCTGACCAAGACAGGGTTCTCAGAACGAAGTTTCAGAAACATAACTAACTTCAGCAATACGTAACGAGGTGAAAATATGGCAAAGAAAGCTACCGCGCACGATGCAGAGCTGGTTCTAAAACTCTACGACCTCCGGCGGGAAGCGGAGATGCGCAAGGCGAGAAGCTGGTTTGGGGCGGAGTTCTGGCCGCAGAACGCTGATGAGTTCATAAAGGTTGCGACTGCGTTTGGCAGCCAGGAGAACGCCTGGATTCGCCAGGTGGGCGGCTATTGGGATATGGCTGCTTCCCTCGTGCTGCAGGGCGCGCTCAACGAAGAACTCTTCCTGCAGCCCGGCGTTAGCGGCGAAATGTTTTTCATTTTCGCAAAAATTCATCCATTCCTTAAAGAATTTCGCGAGAAAACCAATAATCCCGAGGCCTTCGCTAACATTGAGAAAGTAGCCACCGGGTCGAAGACCGCCCGCAAACGTCTGGAACGCGTCTCGAAGAACGTTGAGATTCGCCGCAAAGAGCTGGCCAAGCCGGCAAAGAAGGGCTGACCGCGGTCGAGCGCTCTTCTTTATTCTGTGCACATTTTCGTTGCCACCTATCTGCTATCCTAAGTGTGCGTGCGGATGCTGTGGTGGTTTCTCATACTGGGAGTCAGTGCTGCGGTGGTCGTGTCGGTTGCGCTTACGCTCTATATGCGGGTCCGCCGGCAAATGAAGCGCTCGGCGGCCCATCGAGCGGAACTCGACGGCCTCGACCACTCGTCGCCGCCTGAAGTTTAAATCCGCCACGAAGAAAGGAACGCCATGTCTAGAGCAGTTACGCAGGTTCTCGGCCACCAGACCCGACCCATAGGTCGAGGAAAGGATTCGGGGAAGGAATGGGTGAAGCAAGGGGCCATCGTAGTCGCCGCCAGCCTCTTCGTTGCCTTGTGCGCGCGCGTGACCGTGCCGCTGCCTTTCACCCCGGTTCCGTTGACACTGCAAAACTTCGGAGTTCTGGCCGTGGGTTTGCTCCTCGGTTCACGTCGCGGTTGCGCAGCGCTCGCGCTCTACCTCGTCGAAGGCGTGTGCGGACTGCCGGTTTTCAGCCCCGCAATTCTGGGCAGCGGAATTACCCACATCCTCGGCCCGACCGGTGGATTCCTCATGGCCTATCCGCTCGTGGCATTCGTCGCTGGCTGGATCTTTGAGCACACCGCGCCCCGTTTCGGCTGGGCCGCGCTGTCCGCCCTGGCTGCGGAACTCGTGCTCTTCGCCGGAGGGCTCAGTTGGCTTGCCGTACTCACTCACTCCGTTACTCTGGCGCTCAAGTATGGCCTTTACTGGTTCGTTTTTGCGGAAGTCATCAAGGTGCTGATGGCCGCCGCCGTCGCCGCTCGCTGGCACCAGCGGCCTTCTTCGCAAGGCTGAACACAGGTTTCGTATCAGGGCATCGTTTTAGCGATGCCGCAAGTCGCAAGTATTCCAGGATCCACCCCTTTAGGGGCTGGGCACCGGAGATCTAAGTTTTTCCAGCAATAACGTTCATAGAACAGGATTACGCAATCTTATGAGTCCAGTATCTTCTCCAGTTCGCGAAATCACCGTGGCGCACAGCCCGGACTCCGACGACGCATTCATGTTTTACGGCTTGGCCACGAAAAAAGTTCGTGTGCCCGGACTTAAGTTCAGCCATACCCTTTGCGACATCGAGACGCTGAACCGCCAGGCGCAGGAAGGCATTTACGACGTAACCGCGATTTCCTTTCACGCCTTTCCCTACATTCAGGAAAAGTACACGCTGATGTCCTGCGGCGGCAGCGTGGGCGATGGTTATGGTCCCATGCTGGTTTCCACCCGGCCCTTCACACCGGACGAAATCAAGAGCAAGAAAATTGCCGTGCCCGGCAAGCTCACCACCGCCTACCTGGCGCTCGAACTGTTCGCGCCCGGCATTGAAGTGGAAGTCGTCCCCTTCGATCAAATCATCCCGCAGATTCTCGAAGGGAAACACGAAGCCGGCCTCATCATCCACGAAGGCCAGCTTACCTACGACAAGTCCGGACTGCACCGCGTCGTCGATCTGGGTAAGTGGTGGCAGAAAGTCACCGGACTGCCGCTGCCGCTCGGCGGAAACGCCATCCGGCGCTCGCTCGGCCCGGAAACGATGACCAGCGTCACCCAGGCGCTGCGCGAGAGCATCCAGTACGCCATAGATCATCGCGAAGAGGCGCTCGCCTACGCCATGCAGTTTGCCCGCGATCTCGATACTCAACTCGCCGACAAATTCGTCGGCATGTACGTCAACGAGCGCACCCTCGACTACGGCGACGATGGCCGCGAAGCTGTGCGCCGGCTGCTCGACATGGGGCACAAGGCAGGCATCATTCCCCAGACGCCGCGCGTGGAGTGGGTATGAGGAAGCCATTAGCTGTTGACTTTTTGCGTCGAGCGCACCGATCAGTTATTGGGTGTGGGGTGGCTAAAAGCCAAGAACCAAAAGCCAACAGCCGCGAATCCGCCTGGAGCCGTTTATCATAAAAAGATGCTCGGAGAGAATGGCGCCCAGACTCTGCTCATCGATGCCGATGACACGCTCTGGGAAAATAACATCTATTTCGAAAGGGCGATTGCGAAGTTCATTTCGTTCCTAGACCATCGCGAACACTCGCCCGAGGCGGTTCGGCTGGTGCTGAACGAGGTTGAGCGAGAATCCATCATCAAGCACGGCTACGGCCTGCACAGCTTCGCGCATTCGCTGGTTGAAACCTTTGAGAAGCTTTCCGTCGACCCGGTCACGCCCGACTTGCACGAACGCATTCGCAGCTTTGCCCGCCAGATTGCCGATCATCCGATTGAAGTTCTCCCGGGCGTGCCCGAAACCCTGCAGTATCTCGGCGAGCGCCACCACCTCATCCTGATGACCAAAGGAAATCCCACTGAGCAATCCGGAAAAGTCGAGCGCTCGGGATTGAAAGAATATTTTTCCGCCGTCGAGATCGTAGCCGAGAAGGACGAATCAACCTACCGCTCCGCCATCGCCAAATACGCGCTTCCAGCGGACATGACATGGATGGTCGGCAACAGTCCCAAGTCTGATATCAACCCGGCCCTCGCCGCCGGCCTGCACGCCGTCTTCATACCTCACGGCAACACGTGGATCCTCGAACACGAGGAAGTTGCGACCGCCCCAGCCACACAAAGGCTGCTGGTGGTAGATCGCTTCGGCGACCTCAGAAGCCACTTCTAGCCCGCGCATTACCCCCAATAGACACAGGCCGGGAGCCCGGAATTTCTTCCGGTCCCGGCCTGCGCTTCTTTCAACTTGGAGCCGACTCAGTTGGTCGGACTGGGGTTGCTATTGGCGTCCGCGGTGGTCGCCGTCGTCGGTGGCGCTGCCGCGGTGGTTGCCGCAGGCGCGCTCGCAGTGCTGTACCGCGAAAGCCGCGGATAGAACGGTGTCACCTCGAACGGCATCTTGTCGCGCGCCGAAGTGATCGCGACCGGCTGCGACTTCACGATCTCCACCTTGTCATCCCACGGGTTCAGCTTGACGCGTGCACCCAGAGGCAACGCGGCGATCTGGTCCAGCTTGTTCCAATCGAGCGCCGGAGCCGACGTGGCAAGCGCCGCCATGCGCGTCACCATCCCGTTCTCCGTAATGTTGTTGCCGAGGTGCGCTTGCAGTAGAGCGCTCAGTTGTGGAGCGCGCGCCTGCAGAGCTTTGATGAAAAGCCCGGCTGAGTCCAGCTTCTGGGCGTAGGGCGAGCCCTTCAGCAGTTCGATGGCTTTCTTGTCGGCCGCCGCTTCCTCTTCGGGGATGTGCTTGAACCCGAGGTTCTGGTAAGTCACCTCGTCAGAGAACAGCATGCGGTCGTTGAATGCGTACTGGCTGCCCAGGTTATGTCCCAGAACGATGTGTGCCAGTTCGTGCGAGAGCACCATCGCCAGGCTGCCCTCATCGGGAAGCACGTCGATCAGCCCGCGGCTCACCACAATCGTGTTACCGACGCTGAAGGTCTCGAGCGGTGAAGTCGTCAGCACCCGCGTCCGGACTGGCCGGGGCAGTTCGATGTTATTGGTGATCTCCAGGTTGTTGACCACGGTTTGCAGAATCTTATCCACGTCGCCTTCCGGAGCCACCAGCCCGGCTTTTTCCAGGCGTTCGATCACGTTGTCTTCCGCCTGCTGTTGCCATTCGCGCTCGGCGGCCAGCGGCGTCGCATCCTGTGCCGTCGGCGTAGAGTCCTTTACGCTGTCAACGCGGATGTTGGTAAGTTCGTCGTTCGGCGTTGCCGTCTTCAGGTTATATCCCCACATGCGAGTCTGCGCCTTGAACGCGATCTTGTTCTTGGCCCCCGCGGTAAAGTCGCCTTCCTCGCTGTAGATATAGGATGGGACCCAATAACCCGGGACCAGGTTCAACCGCCAGCTGTCCATGTGGAAGTAATAATTGTTACGCGCAGGACGCGCATAAGTGCCGTTCAACCGCACAATGTTGAAATTTTGATCCTCAACCCAGATGCGGCCGAGAAAGCGCCCGCGACCAGCGTCTTTTGTCGGCGTCAAATCGAACACCAGGCAGCGCACGTCGCCCAGGAACTCGCGCCGCGCGTAGTGGAAGTTGTAGTGCTGCCGGTCGAAGTCGGTGCGGTCGACAAAGATCATCCAGGAAAAGCCCAGCGGCCGATACTGGAACTTGAACTTATTCGTGAACCCGCCCAGCAGATGCTTCTCCATGCCTTCGTCTTTGTCCTTAAGGTAGTCGGCCCGGTCGATCGATTCGCTCAAGTCCATGCGTCCCAGAAAATAATGATCATTCTGCGGAATCGGCCCCAGTTGCGGATCCTGGGTCAGGTTCTGCAGATAGGTCTCCACAATAGGAGTGCGCGGCGACAAAAACTTGATCAGTTCCTTTTCCCGCATGATCACGCGGTCTATGACCTGATCCATCGTGGTCGGCGCCGCCAGATTCGACTGCGCCTGACCGGACTGCTCTGGGTTCGGCTGCGCCGCGGCAACCGGCTGTGGGTTCTGCGGCGCGGACGCCGGCTGCTGGGCCACTGCCGTCATTGTTACCGCCAGCAGAGCCAAAATCATCCAGTTCATATTCATGTTGTTCATCACTTTCCGCATAACTCTTATCTCCAAGGTGGTCAATACGCCAGTTGAAATACCACGTGCACAATTGCTGTCGAATCCATTGCCTGCCCGTTTCGCGAGGCC
>JBEKWX010000225.1:0-6578 GCA_049512675.1 Terriglobales bacterium
ACATCGACAAAAATAAGATCGCGTCAGGAAGCCCTACAATCGATTTTCTCGGGTCGCCTAGACATTTTCTATCCCCCAAATTTTGGCTGTATAGGACGAAAATCGACTTTTTCAACACCCACAGGCGTTTACACTCAAAACCCTCCGGTCACGGGTCAATGAGTGTAATCGCGATTTTTCGCCAATCACGATCGCCAATCACGATTAGAGCTCGTAACGTTTCTTGAAACTGGATGTGCTCAAGGCTCACACCAGCTTCCTCGGACGTAAGGTGATGTGCAGGCTGGTGCGGCCGCGCTCCACATTCAAATGGTAGGAGGTTGAGCGCTCGAACATTTCCGAAATCTCGCTTACGGATAATTGAGAGGCTGGCCGGCCGTCGACCGCGGTGATTATGTCGCCCTTCTGCAGACCCGCTTCGAATGCAGGGGAATCTTCTAAGACGTCCGTGACTCGAAAAATCTTGTAGTCGCTCCCAATGCCTTCCAGAACGGCACCTGCAAATGCGGGCGCAAAGGGCTGACCAAAAGCTTCGGTTGGTTCCAAAATAACGCGGCCGTGGCTATAGTCGAGGAAGATTGTGAAGCGGCTCAGAATTTGCTCACCAAGGTTGCCCTCTATATCGGAGGTTGCAAAAGCCCCTGCTTCGTCTTGCGAGAAGAACGCGATCGGCTGGGCCAGACTGAATCTACCAATTCTCAATTCCTCGACTCGGCCGATTCGCCCCTTGAGCTGGCCCCCAGCTCCCGCAGCACCAAGCGCCCGTATTGTCTTCAGGTTCGGGCCAAGAAGGTGATGCTGGGCAACGAAAGGGCTGTACAGTGCAAGCGAGGCACTTGATCCGATATCCAGCATAAACTTACCCTTAAGAGGCTTTCCACCCTCGGGCGTCACCTCCGCTTCAATGATTGGGTGACCTTCCGCGTTTAATTCAATAGGGATACTTTGTCCAGGTCCCTCATATCGAAACCTCCCTTTGTCGTACAACTGTATTACATGCGATTGGTAGTCAAGCTTAATGACAAATTCATTGATGAAGTCGCCGCCGATTATGCCGTCAATCTCGTGTCCGAGCGGGCTTCCAGATTCTTGAGCGGAAATGCGATTGTGATTGGCTGTGAATAGCCCTCAAAACCAGATATTGTGAACGAGGAACCTTGAATATAAGAACCGTGAAGTACTGCCGCGCCGGCACCTCCGCTTTGGATATCTCCTTGCAGGCTAAGACGTAGCTCTTTGGCGCGATCTAGATCGATAACTGCAAACTTGTCGCCCGTATCCAAGATGAACGGGAGTGGCTGGGAATTATTGACTTCAACACTTACCAAAACGTGTTTAAGCACCAACTCGAACGGAATAGTGGCTCGACTAAGATTTTCAAGTGTGTTATCGGACTTGTCCGTCAGAGCAGTTAATGCCAGTGTAGACGCACACAGAATAGCTGGCAGAAATGGCGTTTTTCCCATTGGATCCACTGTGATCCTGAACCTATATCGCCATTCAGGCTACGTGCACGAAGTCACACTGTCTTGAATCCATTTGCAAGGGCTCGCCACGCATGGCAAGGCATGCCGGTCATCTGTTTTACACTTCGAGTCATATGCGCCTGGTCAGAAAAACCCAAGTCCGCCGCGATCTCTGCCAAAGGCGTATTTGTGCGTTGTATGGCTTTCCATGCGTGCCGTGTACGCGTGCGCGCCCGAAATGCTTCTGGTGAAATCCCAAAGACCTGCGCAAAGCCCCTCGACACCGTCCAGGGTGCTAGCCCCTGTTCTTGCGCCCAAGTGGAGAGGACAAGAGAGGAATTTTGCATCAAGGCTGTCGCTAACTCGTCTGGCCAGTCAATACAGCTTGTAGTTATCTCCTGAATTGTCTCAAGAAGCAAGCCCGTGGCTTCTGCCCGGCTCCTCTCTGCCGCGCTCACAATGAGGTCTGCGCCGACAACTTTTGCCGCGCCCGGCTTAAATGAGTCTCCAGTTAACAAGGGCAGATTAAGGACAACGGCACCAGCTTTGGAAAATCGGTCTATGTGAGCTTCGAAGCGATCATGCAACAATACGTCGCCTGCTTCAACTCGAAACCTGCCTTGGTCGCCGGCTTCTTCATAACTCCCTGCGACAACGACAGCCGCGTAAGCCGCGTTGTGGCTATGACGATCAAGAACGAGAGTACGGATTGGCTGCCACATGCGCATTGCACTCCATTCTAAACGCAGCCAGATAGATGTTGTAATCAGCGTGAGCACTCATTGACCCTGCGACCGGGGGGATTGGTGCGAGAGAACAAACTCCCGCACCGTCAAGCATCGGCTCGATGAGCCCATTCAGGATGACAAAGATGGTGGGAACGTCAGATCCGCGTCGGCGGCGCCAGCAGCGACTTATCCGAGTCGTCATTTCAGGGACGAAGCAAGTAGTTCGAAGCAACGTCGCGAAACGCCGCTAACTGTTTCGCCCGTTTGTCCTCATTCCAACCCAGCTCTGAAGCCATCAAGCCGGCGACGGCGGGCGCCATCTCGAGCGCTGCGCGCGCATTCAGGAACAGCGCGCGGGTGCGCCTGGCGAGCGCGTCTTCCACGGTGCGGGCCATTTCCTGTCGCGCCGCCCAGATTACCTCCGCCTTCACGTAGGGTAGCGCCGCATGCAGCGGTTCGCTGAGCCGAGCGTCAGTTTCGATGAGTTTGCGAATCTCGCAGGCGTCCGACCCGTAGACGGCCAGCGATCCGAGCTGTTTCGCCGCGTCTTCTTTGGTAGCGTCGTTTTTCGCAACATCATGGAAGCCGTGGATGTGCAGGTGGTGCGTCACGCACGGTCTTTCCGGCAACTGCGCGAGCGTTGCCGCCTGATCGACGCAATCCTCGGCCATATGCCGGTAGGTCGTCCATTTTCCACCGCAGACAGTGACCAGGCCACAGCGGTCGATGTTGATGAGGTGATCGCGTGACAGGGCCGCAGTCCTGACCACGCCGCTGGCGACGCCCGTAGCGCTGACCAGCGGCCGGATGCCGGCGAATACGCTCAACACATCGTCGCGCGCCGGTGCTTTCGTCAGGTATTGCCCGGCGGTCGCCAGGATAAATTCGATTTCCTGCTCCATGGCGACGGGCTCGAGCGTGGCGGCTCGAATGGGCGTGTCGGTGGTTCCGACGAGCGTGTGGCCGTGCCACGGAATCGCGAACAACACGCGCCCATCGCTGGTGTGCGGAACCATGACCGCGCTTTCACCCTGCAGAAAACTCGAATCGAAGACCAGATGAATGCCCTGGCTGGGCGCGATCATGGGCGCAGCCGAAGGCTCGGCCTGGAGCCGAAGCAGGTCGCTGAAAGCGCCGGTCGCGTTGACCACAACCTTCGCGGTCGCGCGAAATTCGTTGCCCGTTTCGACATCGCGGGCGCTGACACCATCCACAAATCCCTGAGCGTCTTTCGTCACTCCTGTGACCTCGACGTAGTTCAGCAACGTGGCGCCCTGCTCGAAAGCGGTCACCACCATGTGGATGAGCAACCGGGCGTCGTCGAATTGTCCGTCGTAGTAAACCGCGCCGCCGCGCAGGCCTTCTGTCTTCAGTGTTGGCAGATGTTCGAGCGTCTCTTCCCTGGAAAGAATGCGCGAGGTTCCAAATCCGTATTTGCCGGCCAGCAGTTGATACAGCTTCAGGCCGAGACCGTAGAATGGAGCCTCCCACCAGTCGTAGTTGGGTACGACGAACGCCAGATCGTGCACGATGTGGGGCGCGTTTTGCAGAAGCAGTCCGCGCTCCTTCAGCGCTTCCATGACCAGCCCAATATTGCCCTGCTCCAGGTAGCGCACGCCGCCATGTGCCAGCTTGGTGCTGCGACTGGAGGTGCCTTTGCCGAAGTCGCTCTGCTCGAGGAGCAGCACATCGTAGCCGCGCGTCGCGGCATCGATAGCAACACCAACGCCGGTAGCGCCGCCACCCACGACAATCATGTCCCAGGCTCGGGGATGCGTTTCAATGCGGCGCCACATGTCGGTTCGATTCATAGCTGCACTTTGTGGAGTGGAGAGCCGGGCGTCCCGCCCGGCTGGACGGGCGAGGCGCCCGTCGCTCCACTTACGTCGATTCTATCCAGTCGATTCTACCCAGTCGAACGAGCGCGTCACTGCCTTTTTCCAGAAGCGATAAAGCCGCTCGCGAGATTCTTCATCCATCTTCGGCTCCCACCGCCGATCGACTGCCCAGTTGGCGACCAGTTCGTCGGTATCCTGAAAGAAGCCGACGGCCAGTCCGGCGGCATAGGCGGCGCCGAGAGCCGTGGTCTCCTTCACCATCGGACGCACGACCGGCTTCGCCAGAATGTCGGACTGGAATTGCATCAGCAGATCGTTCATCACCATTCCCCCGTCGGCGCGCAGCACGTCGAGCGTAATGCCGGAGTCTTTGGAGCTGGAACCGGAACTGGAACTGACCATGGCATCGACCACCTCGCGTACCTGGAACGCCGTCGCCTCCAGCACGGCCCGGGCGATGTGGCCCTTGTTCACGAAGCGGGTCAAGCCGGCAATCACGCCGCGCGCGTCGTCCTTCCAATATGGCGCATACAAGCCGGAGAAGGCAGGAACGAAGTAAACGCCCCCGTTGTCATTTACGGTGCGGGCAAGCGCCTCAATGCCGGAACTCTCTTCAATGAGTCCGAGGTTGTCGCGGAGCCATTGCACCAGTGCGCCCGCAATTGCGATGCTCCCTTCGAGGGCATAGCATGCCGGCTTCGTGCCGAACTTATATGCCAGTGTAGTCAGCAGGCCGAAGTTCGAGAACACCTCCCTTCCCCCGGTATTCATCAGCATAAAGCAGCCGGTGCCGTAGGTATTCTTCGCTTCTCCCGGCTTGAAGCAAGCCTGGCCAACCAGAGCGGCTTGCTGATCGCCGAGATCGCCGGCGATGAGAACTCCCGCCACCGCCCGCAGTTTCGCAGCGCCGTACACTTCGCTGCTCGAAACAATCTTCGGCAGCATCTGGATCGGAATACCGAAGTCTTTCAATATGTCCCGATCCCACCGCAGCGTGCGGAGGTTCATCAGTTGGGTGCGGCTGGCATTGGTCACGTCGGTCACGTGCACGCCGCCCTGCGCTCCGCCGGTGAGATGCCAGATCAGAAAAGTATCGATATTGCCAAACAGCAGATCGCCGGCTTCAGCTTGTGCGCGTGCGCCCGCAACACTTTCGAGAATCCAGCGAATCTTGAGGCCACTGAAATAGGTAGCGAGCGGAAGCCCGGTCTGGGCGCGATAGCGGTCCTGTCCGCCACGCGCGGCAAACTTGGCGACCACGGGAGCAACCCGTGTGTCTTGCCAGACAATCGCGTTGTAAACGGGCTTTCCACTTTTCCTGTGCCATACCACAGTAGTCTCGCGCTGGTTGGTGATCCCGATCGCAGCCAGATCTCCCGGCCGCAGCCCGCGAGCTTCCATGGCCTCCCGTATAACACCCTGCGTGCGACGCCAAATTTCCTCTGGATCGTGTTCGACCCATCCCGGTTTGGGATAGATCTGCTCGTGCTCGCTTTGAGCTGTGCTCACGATACGTCCGGAACGATCGAACACTATGAAACGCGAGCTTGTCGTTCCCTGATCAATGGCGCCAATGTAACTTGCCGTCGTTGGGCTTCCTCCTTCGTTGGCCACCCACTCAGCTTTCTTCGTCGCCCGCGAAGTCTGGATTCTATCGCCTGCGCGCGCTTGCAAGCACAGCAATATTGGACGAGCCCATACACCCGCTGAAGGCTCATCTGTCCCGCGAAGAAAGAGAACCAGACCACTCTCGGGACCATCCTGGATGGCAAACGACGAGGATTAAAGGAGTTAGCTACAGTCGCCTGGGCGGCCACATCTTTCGGTAACTCGGGCCTGATCCTCTTTGTAACTACCGGTGGCACTAAGGTGGACTGTGACCCGCAACGAGTTCGTGGCATCTTACATCAACAATGATGTGGGGTTTGCGGCTCCCGGCAAACCAGGAACTGGGGGATGTGATGAAGAGTCTGGGGAAGGTTATACGGTCTGTACAAGCCTTTGGCCGCGAACTGTCTCGCCGGTCGAATGCGGCTGAAGCGAAGCGCATGCCGGCAATCGGTGTCGCCTTGGGCGGAGGCTTTGCCCGCGGCCTCGCGCACATTGGCGTGCTCAAGGTCCTCGAAGAAGAAGGCATCCCGGTTCGCATGATTGCGGGCACCAGTGTAGGCGCAATCATGGGTGCCGCGTATTGCAGCGGGCTCACCATTGAGGAACTGGAAGAAATCGCCCACAAAGTTCGCTTCACTACCTTCGCGCGCTGGACGCTCTCGCGCTACGGCTTCGCCACCAACGACCGCATGACCTCGTTTCTCGCGCGCACCTTGAAGGTGCAGACATTTGAAGAGTTACGCATCCCTCTGAGCGTGGTTGCAACCGACTTCAACACCGGGAAAGGAGCGGTCTTTTCCTCCGGCCCCGTCATCGACCCGGTGCGAGCGAGTTGCGCTTATCCGGGAATGTTTCTGCCGGTAGAGATTCAAGGGCGCTGGCTGGTGGATGGCATGCTCTCCCATCCCGTGCCGACGCGTCCTCTGCGCGAAATG
>JBEKWX010000226.1:0-6573 GCA_049512675.1 Terriglobales bacterium
AGTTGCTCGAACTTCAGTATTCATCGGGCCGATATTTCACGCTCATCTACTCAGCCAGTGGAGCGTTACAACGGGAACGCGGCTACGCGTCATTGTCAGAGGCGGAGAACGCATACCGAGAGCTGCTCGTGGCCGTCATCGATGGCAGCCTCGACCCCATGCAACCGGTGTTCCGGCAAGACCTGGAAGATTGACATGGCCAGGATTACCGGCCAGGATCCAGATCCCTCATCACGACATGAAGCACCTGTCCAGCCACTCGCGCATCACGCTCGGAAACCGTCGTCTTTGGGCCGCTGTCGGAATCGGTGTAATCGCGATACGTCCGCGCGACGGCCGGCAGCCGGGCACACCCGTTGCGAATAAGTCCCGCCCTCTCGGCGACGGCGAGGCGAGTGTCGAACGACCAATCGGCAATTTTTCCTGCGGACGCGCCCAAGCCCGCCAGCGCACTCAGCCCTCTGTGTTCCAGCGCGTCGGTCACGATGGCCTCCAGGATTCCGCAAGAAGTGCGAAGCGCCAGGTCGTAGTTCCCTTCCTCCAGCGCGCGCCGGCTATCGATGTAAGCCTGCTCGAGCACCGGACGGAGCTCGGGGTTGTGAACGAACTCGAAGCGGCGAGGCGGCGCCTCCGACGATGCAGACGAGTATCCACTAACGCCCTGGCCTTTGTCGCCATCCATTCCGGAAAGGGTAGCAACCGCTTGCTCGAGAACGCCGAGCAGTCGTTGAACGATCTCGGCCGGCGCTGCCCCTTCGACGGCATGGCCAGCTGCCGAGCGCATCAGGAAGGCTTCGCTAAACGACCGTGCAAGCCAATGGGCCTTGCTGCCTCCGGACAATTGATTGACTGTCACCCCGCAGTCTTCCTGCCAGGCGCGAGTGGCTGCAATCGCCGATGGGTTCGAGGGATCGGTCGCCAAGGTGTCGCGATGCTCGCGCCCGCGGCGCATCAAGCCGTCGAGGTGGGACAAGTAAGTATCGATCTGCGCTCGCAGGCTCTCATCCATCGGCATCGGTCACGTCTCCTACTAACCGGGATGCCCTAGGTAGCGTCCTCTCCTTCAAACACAGATAGGTTGTTGTCTCTCACTTGTGAGGATTATTCCAACCCATTAATTCGGGACTCATGTTTATGAAGGGTTTTCTCTCACGAGCAAGGATGCTGCCGGCACTCCTCGAATCGAAGCGTCCACCACCTGCACAAAATGAACCACCGGTACCTGGCTGCCGGCGAGCCTGATTCCGCTTCGCAACTGAAGCAGGCAGCCGGGATTTCCCGTGGCGACGATGTCCGGCGCGGTCGCCAGCACATTGCGGACCTTGCGATCGCCCAGTTCCTTGGCCGGTTCGGGCCGAACAAGATTATAAATTCCTGCCGACCCGCAACACAGTGCCGATTCGGCGGTTTCGAGGATCTTCAGTTCGGGGATTTTTCCAAGCACAGCGCGTGGTTGCGTCTTCACGCCTTGGGCATGTTGCAAGTGGCAGGAGTCGTGGTACGCGACCTTCAGGGGAATCGGATGGCGCGTAGCCCGCGGCTCGAGGCCAGCCAGGACTTCAGAAATGTCGCGACACTTGGCGGAGAATGTTTTCGCCCGCTCGCTATACTTTGGATCGTCGCGGAGCAGATAGCCATAGTCTTTCAGGTTCGATCCACAGCCCGCGGCATTGCTCACCACGGTATCCACCTGCGCTCGTTCGAATGCGTCAATGGTGCGCCGTGCGTAATCGAGCGCTGCCTTCTCTTCTCCAGCGTGGACCATGAGCGCACCGCAGCAGCACTGATCCCTGGGAATCACCACCTCACAACCTTCCGCAGCCAATACGCGAGCAGTAGCGGCGTTTACCTCGGGGAAGAAGACGCTCTGCACGCATCCCAGCAGCAACCCTGCACGCAGGCGCCGTTCGCCTTGCGCTTCCACTCGTTCGGGGAGCGCGGCGCCATCTGCTTGCGGGGCTGACGGCGCGAGGTTCTCCACTGCGCTCAGACTTGCCGGGAGCAGTTTGAGGACGCCGCTGCGGCGCACGAGCGACTGCAATCCCGAGCGCTGATACATTCGCAGAGGCCCCAGCAGCAGGCGCAGTCGATCGGGCCGTGGAAAGATGTCAAAGATCATTCGGCGCAGCCATCTGTCGGTCACGGGCCGCTGGTAGTTGCGTTCAATCTGGGCGCGCGTCGCTTCAATCAGCTTGTCGTATTTCACGCCCGAAGGACACGTTGTTATGCAGGCCATGCATCCGAGGCAGTTGTCCATGTGGTTGACGAAGGTGGGATCGAGGCGAACCCGACCCTCCAGGCCGAGCTTCATCAGATAGATTCGCCCGCGCGGCGAATCCATCTCTTCGCCCCAAAGCGCATAGGTAGGACAAGTGGCGAGGCAAAACCCACAATGCACGCACTCGTTGATCAAGCCGGACGCGGGCGGGTGGTGCGCGTCGAAGGCGCCAGAGCTGGCGTTGGCAGGTATTCTCGCGGGTTCCGCCATTTAGATTCCCCCAATGAACCGGCCGGGGTTCAGCACTCCCGTCGGGTCGAATTGCGCTTTGATGCTTCTCATCAGCGGCAGCGCATCGCCCGCGCTTCCCCAGACATCCATTTTCGATTTGATTTCGAGAGGGCAGCGCAGGATGACGAGCGAGCCTCCGCGAGTTTCCAGATTCTTGCGCAAGTCCTGGAGCACATTGAGAAGGGCACCTGCATCGTTCCCCTCCAGCCGAAGGTACCCGACTCCGACCGCCTGAGCGACGAGCTTCCAAGGCAACTGCAGCGGCTCCGATGCTTTCCTTATCAAGTTCAAGAAGTTCCCTAGATCGGCGGGCAACAGGCTGAACTTGCACACGACGGAAGGTGCGGCCCCGCTCCACAAGGTTGAGCGCGCATTCCAGACGTCTGCCGGAGACTCGATGGGGCGTGCCCCGGAGGCGATGCGCAGGGTCTGCTCAATTTGCGCTTCACAGCCCGCGGTTGTGCCTTCAAAGCGGAGATCGACCTCCGGCGTCGAGGAGTTCCCGGCGCGAACTTGCACGCCGGTGGGAACCATATTGCAATCCTGAATCGCGAGCACCAAAGCATTCATGGTTTGGCTGTCGGCATTGGAGAAGCTCAAGGTTCGGCTTTCGCGCGGGACGGGGTGAAGCCGGAAAATCGCTTGAGTAATGATTCCCAGAGTGCCCAATGACCCCGTAGCCAGCTTTGGTAGGTCATATCCAGCGACGTTCTTTACAACCTTACCGCCGCTCTTGGCGAGAGTGCCATCCGGCAGAGCCAGCGTGATGCCAATAACCAAATCGCGCAAGCTTCCGAAGCGAACGCGGAGAGGCCCGCTGTCGTTGGTAGCCAGAATTCCTCCGATGGTCGCTTGGTCCGGCCACAGAGGGTCGAGGGCCAATCGCTGACCATGCTCGGCAAGAGTTTGCTGCAGTCGTTGGATTGTGCACCCGGCTTCGACCGTGGCCGTCATGTCGCCCCAGGTGTGTTCCACGACGCGGTTCAAGCGGCGAGTCGAAAGCGTCAGTTCGCCGCTGCGCGGCGGATTGCCCCAATCCATCTTGGTTGCGCCGCCGCGAGGGATCACCTGCAAACCCGCGCCCGTCGCGATCTTCAGCGCGCCAGCGACTTCCTCAGGATTACCCGGCTCAATGACCATGTGCGGAAGGACGTCATCGACCGCGTCCTCCAACTTGGAGGTGCGAAAGTGCCCTGCGCCGACGAGCGCCTGCAGATCGCTCCACGCGGTTTCAACAGTGGCAATCGATGCATGCGATGATGAATGAGTTTCCATAACCCTCAAAAGAACTGCGCCACCCCGGCGACTTCCAGAGGATGCGGTTGATACGGGCCGGTTCTCTCCGCGCACATGCGGGTTCGAGGAAACACTTTGCCTGGATTCGAAAGGTGTTCGGGATCGAAAGCGCAGCGCACGAGTTGCATCGTTTCCAGATCGGGCTCCGCGAACATCTCCCCCATCATCATCTTTTTCTCTGCGCCCACGCCGTGTTCGCCGGTGATCGACCCGCCAAACTTCACGCACAGCCGCAGGATATTGATGGAAAGCTCCGTCGCGCGCTCCTCCTGGCCCGGGATGCGACGGTCGTAGAGCACCAGGGGATGCAGATTGCCATCGCCAGCATGAAAGACGTTGGCCACGCGCAGTCCTTCGGCGGCGCTCATGCGTTCGATTTCGCTGAGAATCTTGGGCAGCGCGGTGCGGGGAACTACGCCGTCCTGCACAATGTAGTTGGGCGAGATGCGCCCCACGGCGGCAAAGGCGGCCTTGCGGCCTTTCCAGACGATGGCGCGCTCCGCTTCGGACTGGGCAACGCGAATCTCCCAAGCCCCGCATTGCGTGCAGATTTCGCCCACCTGGTCCATCAAGTGCTCGACTTCCGCGGCCGGGCCATCGAGTTCCACCAGCAGCAGTCCGCCGCAGTTTGGGTACCCGGCGTGCACTGAGGCCTCGGCTGCCTGAATGGCGAGGTTGTCCATCATTTCGATGGCCGCCGGCAGCATTCCGGCCCCAATAATTCCGCTGACCGCCGCGCCCGCTTCCGTGGTGGTATTGAAAGCGGCCAGCAGGGTTTGAATGACCGCCGGTTTCTTCATGATGCGCAGTACCACTTTGGTCGCGATTCCCAGCGTTCCTTCCGATCCCACAAAGATTCCCGGCAGATCGTATCCCGGGCGGTCCAGAGCCCGGCTGCCGAGATGCACGATCGATCCATCAGGGAGGACTACCTCGAGTGCCAGCACGTGGGTAGTGGTGAATCCGTATTTCAGACAATGCGCGCCGCCCGAGTTCTCCGCCAGATTCCCGCCAATCGTGCACACCGACTGCGACGAAGGATCGGGGGCAAAGAAGTAACCATGCGAAGCCACGCGTTGCGTAACATCCGAGTTGACCACGCCCGGCTCCACGACCACACGCGCGTTGGGTAGATCCACTTCCAGGATGTGGTTCATGCGGGCCAGGCTTATAAGCACGCCAGTTTCTACCGGCAGGGCTCCGCCGCTGAGTCCCGTGCCCGAGCCTCGAGCTACAAAGGGAATTTTTTCGCGCTGACAGACGCGGACAATCGCCTGAACGTCCGCGGTTGAAGCGGGCAGCAGAACTGCCTGAGGCAGGACGCGCATGTTCGTCAGCCCGTCGCATTCATAGGTGTGGAGTTCGGAGGCTTCAGTGATCAAACCCTTGCCAACGATCGCGCGGAATTCGCCGAGGATACGCGCTTCCATAGGGCTCTCCTCGCCAGGCTGTTATGAGCCTAGTGGGCACTTTCAAGAGGCTACATAGATCGACTGGAATCTTATACCAAGATGGCGATTTAGTGGAGGCGGGTTTCCGATAGCCCTTTGCCTTTATTCCCGAGAGATGCAGAAACACGTCCCGCCGGCGGCCATCCTCGATTCGTGATGGGACCGTAAGCCCTGCTGCTCGTTCAACCACTTTGCTCTGTCTCTAGCTCTGCCGTTGCTGCTCATCTGGAGGATACCTCGCCTTCGTTTGGTATACACTTTCGTAGTTTTCCTTCCGATTCTCCGTAGATCGCCAAGAGGCATCAGCATCGACACTACTTTCAATCCAGCTACAGCTCCCGCAAGAAAGCAGGGACATGCCGCCTGGTTTACGGAGTTATCGCCGCCAGAGCGCAGCACTTTTATCGCTACCTTTGGCGGGTGGGCGCTCGACGGCATGGACGTGATGGTGTACAGCTTTGTGATCCCAAGCTTGATCGCGGCATGGCACATCACCAAAGGTGAAGCAGGGATGCTGGGAACGGCGGCATTGCTGATCTCCGCCGTGGGCGGCTGGCTTGCGGGACTACTGGCGGATCGCTTCGGGCGTGCTCGAGTCTTGCAGTGGACCATCCTCTGGTTCGCGTTGTTCACCTTCCTGAGCGGATTCACCAACAACTTTTGGCAATTGCTCATTACTCGCGGATGTCAGGGCCTGGGCTTCGGCGGGGAGTGGGCGGTGGGCTCGGTGCTGATGGGCGAGACCATTCGCGCCGAGCACCGGGGCAAAGCCGTGGGTACCGTGCAGGGCGGCTGGGCCATCGGCTGGGGAATTGCCGCGATATGCTCAGTCGCGTTGTTCTCATGGCTTCCCGCAGGCCTCGCCTGGCGGGCAATGTTCTGGATTGGCATCCTGCCCGCGCTGTTGGTCTTCTACATTCGGCGCCACGTTCCCGAGCCGGAGGTTTACACCCGGACGCGCCAAAAGCTCGCCGCGGGAGGCGACAAGCCTCATTTCCTCGAGATCTTTTCGCCGTCGATGCTGAAGATCACTCTGCTGACATCGGTGCTGGGAGTGGGCGTCCAGGGCGGCTATTACGCGATCACAACCTGGCTACCAACGTATTTGAAGACCGTGCGGCATCTTTCGGTCCTGAATACGGGCACGTACATGATCGTCATTATCGCCGGATCCTTCTGCGGCTACCTGACCGGGGCGTATCTGGCCGACGGCATCGGACGCAAGAAGGCGCTGATTCTTTTCGCCGCCTGCTGTGCCCTGGCGGTCACCGCCTATACCTATTTGCCAATCAGCAACGGAATCGTGATGCTGCTGCT
>JBEKWX010000227.1:0-6539 GCA_049512675.1 Terriglobales bacterium
TCCAGGTGAGATCCACGGTGTGCTGAGTCGCGGCCGTTCCCGTGCCCGTCATGGTTTGCACGGTTGGCGAGTTGGATGCGTTGCTTGAGAATGACAGAGACGCCGAAGTGGCCCCGCTCGACTGCGGCGTGAACGTGACCGTGAAAGCCGCGGATTGCCCGGTGGGAATTGTTGTCGGCAGCGAAATTCCGGAGAGCACAAACTCACTGTTGGACTGGCTCGCCGCCTGAACCGTGACCGCCGCGCCGGTGGCAGTCAGACTGCCACTGAGCGACGAACTCGCTCCGACGACCACGTTGCCAAAACTGAGACTGGTGGGAGAGACTGCCAACGTCCCCGCGGCCGTTCCGGTTCCGGAGAGCGCGATATTGGGCAGCGAGTTGGATGCGTTCGACACCACGGACAGGCTTCCGCTCGCCGCAGCGGCGCTGGTCGGAGTAAAGGTCGCAGTGAACGTCACGCTTTGATTTGCCGTCAGAGTGAGGGGCAAAGTGAGTCCGCTGATCGAGAAAGCCGCCCCGGTCAAATTCGCTTGCGAGATGGTGACCGTCGATCCGCCGGTGTTGCTAAGCGTCTCTGACAGGCTCGCGCTGTTGCCGACCTGAACGCTTGCGAAGGCTAGGCTCGTGGAGTTCGCAGTCAGGGTTCCCTGCGTCACGCCCGTTCCGGAAAGCGGAATGCTCAAGTTGGAATCTGAGCCGTTGGAAGTGAAGCTTACGCTGCCGCTGGCGGCGCCGCTCGCGGTCGGGCTAAAAAGTACAGTGAAGGACGTGCTCTGGCCAGCGGTCAACGTCACAGGCAGGGTCAGTCCGCTCAAACTAAATCCGGTGCCACTCGCGGCGGCGGCCGAGATCGTGAGGCTCGATCCGCCGGTGTTGCTCAGCGTCTCTGACAAGCTCGCGCTGTTGCCGACCTGAACACTCCCGAACGCCAAGCTCGTTTGGTTCGCAGTGAGGGTTCCCTGCGTCACGCCCGTTCCAGAAAGCGGAATGCTCAAGTTGGAACCTGAGCCGTTGGAAGTGATGCTTATGCTGCCGCTGGCGGCGCCGCTCGCGGTCGGACTAAACAGTACAGTGAAGGACGTGCTCTGGCCAGCGGTCAAGATCACAGGCAAAGTCAGCCCGCTCAAACTGCATCCGGTGCCACTTACCGTGGCGGCCGAGATTGTGAGGCTCGATCCGCCGGTATTGGTCAAAGTCTCGGACTGACTGCCGCTGCCACCCACCTGAATACTCCCGAATGCCAAGCTGGAGGGATTGGGAGAGAGTGCTCCGGGAGCCACTCCCTCACCAGAGAAGGAAAGCACGACCGTGCTGTTTACCTGGTTTGCGGTGGTAGCAAACGTGACGCTGCCGCTGAAATTTCCGCTTCCCGTGGGCGCGAACGTTATCGTCGCCGATGCCGCGTTTCCAGCGTTTAGCGTGAGCGGAAGGGCGAGGTTGCTCATCGAAAATCCGGCGCCGCTCAGCGTCGCCTTGGTGATGGTCAGAGCCGTCCCACCGCTGTTCGAAAGCGTCACCGTGCTGGTCTGGTTGGACCCAGTCTGGGTGCTTCCAAAAGTAACTTGCGAGGGACTGGGTGAAAGCACTCCGACAGTGCCCGTGCTGCTCGACCCTGAGGCCAGGCCCCCACACCCAGCGAGCAGCAACAAGCTGCCCGCAATGGCGAGCGAAATGGCCAAACGATGCAAGGACTGACAGTTCAACGCGACCTCTGTTTGGCGTTACCGCAGACTTATAACGGGGGAGGGATTTCAGTCACCGGCGCCAAAACTATTTCAGCTCCGGCAAGACCAGTGTCGCGCCTGGCTGCCCCAAGCCATAGATTGCGAAAGGCCCAGCTGGGCGCGGCATTTGGCCAGTGTGTGCAGGGCCAATTCACTCTTTTTGGGATGAACTGCGGTGTAAAGGAAAGAACCAGCTGCTATAGCCTATAAGCTATTGCTAATAAATGGATAAGGAACATCACGCCAAGTTCGAAGCTGCCTGGGTCACATTGGGCGGATTGCCGAGCGGACAGGAACTCGACGGCAATGTGCAGAACACTGCATATCCCCACATCCTGCTTAAGTTGGCCAACCTTGCCAGCCAACCGCTTTCCCGACTAACTCGTTGGCTTTCTGTCCATTTTTGCGAGTGCTTTCCCGTGGCAGCGGGTTTAACATAGGAGGGACTTGAGTGCTGGATGGCAAGGTGCGTGCATCTAAGGATAAGTGTTTGGAAGTCCCGCAGCTTGGATTACCGGCAGGGGACCAAGAAAAAAGATGAGATTTTCGTTGGCGGTTACAGCCGTACTCGTGGGTATAAGCGTCAGCAGCCTCGCGCAGCAAAGCAATACATTGAAGGTTAAGCATTCGGTCCCCGAAAAGGCATCGAAGCCAAGCGAGCCCATGGGCAAGGCGACGGGTCCGACAACGTCTTCCGCTGCCAACGCCAAGCACTTGCAAGCCTTGGAGCATCAGACCGCCAAGACCACTGCGCCGTCTGGAACTGCGGGAAAAAAGACGGCACCCGCGCTGAAGCCGGTAAAAGATAAGCCCAATCCGCCGATCAACTTTGGTGGGACGGGGGGAAGAAGTGCAGGAACGACCAGCCCAGGTGTGAACTCCCCGAAAGCGCGGGTAAGGCAGCAGAAACACACGCGCCCCCAGTAGAGAAACCGCTTCAACCCAGGATTCATCGCGCAACGGTTGGGCGATCCGGTGCCGGAACTGCCTGCGCAGCAGTTCTCGTCCGGGGTTCTTTCAACGAGTACTTCAACAGGCAATACAAGGCTCGAACGCCATCTTTCCATCCGATCTTCTTGCCCTCTTCGTAGGTCCGCCCCCAGTAACTGATGCCCACCTCATAAATGCGCAGGTTTCGCCGAGCAACTTTCACCGTGATCTCGGGCTCGAATCCAAAACGATTCTCCTCGATCGGGATCGACTGGATCACTTCGCGCCGGAAAACCTTGTAGCAAGTTTCCATGTCGGAAAGATTGATGTTGGTGAGGCAATTGGAGAGCAGGGTGAGAAAACTGTTGCCGACCGAATGCCAGAAGTACAATACCCGATGCGGCGCGCCGCCCAGGAAGCGTGAGCCAAAAACCACGTCCGCTTTGCCCTGGATCAAGGGCTCGATCATCAGCGGATACTCCGCCGGATCGTACTCCAGATCGGCGTCCTGAATAATGACGTAGTCGCCCGTTGCTTCCTGAATGCCGCGCCGCAGCGCTGCTCCC
Source organism: Terriglobales bacterium (assembly GCA_049512675.1). Lineage (GTDB taxonomy): Bacteria > Acidobacteriota > Terriglobia > Terriglobales > Acidobacteriaceae > Acidiflorens. The sequence goes on from JBEKWX010000227.1 coordinate 3,223, forward strand.
TTACCCATGTTCTGCGGCTGAAGGACGAGGCGGATTTGCGGATACGCACACTGCAGTTCGGCCAGGATCTCGCGCGAGCCATCGCGCGAGCCGTCGTCGACGCAGATCAGTTCGAGCTCCAAGGGAACCGAGAGAACTTTCCCGACCACTTCGCGAAGCGTAGCGCGCTCGTTATATACGGGCATTACGACGGAAAGTTTCATACACCGAGATCGTAACAACGCGCACTCTCCAAGCACAACTGATCGTCACTGCACTCAACCACGGCCAGAGCTATACTCACCTGTCGCGCGGGACACTGGATCACCCATCCCGCCCGGCACGCAACGGCGCTACGACGCAACGATGAGGGCTTCCCGCAATCTCAAGTTCATCGCGGCCGCGCTGGCCTTCGTGGTTGGCCTCGGCACGCTGGGCTTTCACTACATCGAGGGATGGTCCTGGTTCGATGGCTTCTACATGGTCATCACTACGCTGACCACCATCGGATATCAGGAAGTACATCCTCTGTCGCACGCCGGGCGCGTATTCAACGTCATCATCATCCTGGGTGGAGTCTCACTCGTGTTTCTGGCGATCGGGTCCCTCACCCAGGCTTTGTTAGAATTCGAGTTGCAGAGCTTCTTTGGAAGGCGCCGCATGGAGCGCAACATAGGCCGTCTCACCGGTCACTACATCATCTGCGGCGCCGGACGCGTCGGCCGCAGTGCCGCTCGCGAGTTGGCGCGCCGCCCCGCTCAATTCGTGATCATAGAAAACGACGAGGCGAAGGCGCAGAAATTTGCCGGCGAGAACTGGCTCATGGTCGTCGGTGATGCCACCCAGGAACAGACTCTGCGCAACGCCGAAATCGAGCACGCGCGCGGTCTCGTCGCTGCCACCACCACCGATGCCACCAATCTTTATATCGTGCTCACCGCCCGCAGCCTCAATCCGAGCCTCCGCATCATCGCCCGCGCCAGCGAAGATATGGCGGAGAAGCACCTGCGTAGCGCAGGCGCCGATGCGGTTGTCTGTCCCTATGTTTTTGCCGGACAGCGTATCGCCCATTCCTTCCTGCGTCCGCACGTAGTCAGTTTCTTGGACACCGCCACCACGCATCTCGGTATGGATCTCGAGATCGGCGAAGTACCCGTCACCCCGCGCAGTCCGTTTGCCGGTAAGACCATCGAAACGTCGCGCATCCGCCAGGACCGCGGCGTCATCATCCTTGCCATCAAGCGCGAGGCGGGCATGCACTTCAACCCCGCTCCCGACGATCGTATCGAAGCTGGCGATTTTCTGATCGCCATGGGCGAGCCGCAACAACTGCGCGAACTCGAACAGACGGCCGGGTCCGAAGCATGAGAATCGTGAGCACGGCGGAAATGCGCGAGATTGACCGCTCCACCTCGGAGCGCTTCGGAATCCCATCTCTCACCTTGATGGAGAACGCGGGCGGTGCGGTCGCTCGTTTCGTCCTCTCCGATTACCCGCAAGCGGAGCGCGTCGGCATTCTCTGCGGCAAGGGCAACAACGGTGGCGATGGATTCGTCGTGGCCCGAAAGCTCGTCGAAGCAGGCCGTGCCGTGCGCATCCTTCTCCTGTGCGATCCCGAGGAGCTTCGCGGCGATGCGGCGGCGATGTTTCAGAACATGCTGCAGCGGCTTCAGCCACTGAAAACTGCGCCCCTGATCGTGCGCGAGGCGAGTGGCCTCGATTCTTCCGATGCGGCGGAGATCTTCGCTGCGGACGTGATCGTGGACGCAATCCTCGGCACTGGGTTTCGTCCGCCGGTCAGCCCACTCTATGCCGCAGCCATCCGCAAGATGAACGCGGCTTCGGCTCCAATTGTTGCCGTTGACATTCCATCAGGCGCGGATGCGGACGCCATGCGGCCGGCAAGTTCGATTGATTCTCCTGCGGGCGTGCTTAGCCAAGCGCGTGCCGATGCGATCGTGACCTTTACCGCGCCGCGTCCGGCGCACGTTTTCGCGGCACTGACGAGCGGGCCCACCGCGATTGCCCCCATCGGTTCCCCAGCCGAGGCCATAGTCTCGCAACTCGGACTTCATCTGAGCACTCCTCTTGATTTCGCTTCACTACTCGCGCCCCGAGCGCGTGACGCCAACAAAGGCAGCTACGGACACGTGCTGGTCATCGGCGGTTCGCTCGGCAAAGCGGGCGCGGCGGCGATGGCGGGATTTTCCGCGCTCCGAGCGGGAGCCGGTCTCTCGACCGTCGCCACGCCAAAATCCTTGCTCGCAACCGTAGCGGGCTTTCATCCTGAACTGATGACCGAGCCGCTGGCGGAAACTGAGCAAGGCACGATCTCATTGCGAGCGCTCGAATCAGGATCAGGCCTCGATACTCTTCTCGAACGCAAGACGCTCGCCATTGGCCCAGGTATTTCGCGCAATTCCGAGACCGCCGAATTTGTGCGCACAATGGTCAAGCGCAGCGCCACGTCGATCGTTGTGGATGCGGACGGGCTGAACGCCTTCGAAGGAGCGGCCGACAAGCTGAACGGCCGCGGAAGAACCCTCGTCATCACTCCGCATCCGGGAGAAATGTCGCGGCTGACCGGCCTGAGCATTGCCGAAATTCAAGCGAACCGCCTGGAAGTCGCGCGAAACTTTGCGCGCGAACATGATTCGATTGTCGTGCTCAAGGGACATCGCACACTGATTGCAGGACCGACGACCGCCGCGCCCGATAGCATTGTCTGGGTGAATCCCACCGGCAATCCGGGCATGGCCACCGGAGGTACGGGAGACATTCTGACCGGAATGGTGGCTGGCCTGATCGCGCAACATCCGCAGCATCCGCTTGCAGCAACCGCCCTTGCTGTCTATCTGCATGGACTGGCGGGGGACCTGGCCAGCGAGTCCGTCGGCGAGAGTTCTCTGGTGGCGACTGATCTGGTGCGCTTCCTGCCTCAGGCGTTCGCAGAGATGCGGGACCAGCAAGCCGCGGACATTCGGATTCACCCCTGATTACCGTGGAATGTAACTCTCGAGCAGTGGAAGGAACTGCGACCCAAGATTCATCATGCGCGTCTGCGCGGCATCGGGAGACTCGCCGTCAAGCATTGGGGTCATCAGGCGCACCAGCGCGCCGTCGCTGCGATTCATGCGAACCGAATCGGACACCAGATAGTACTTGGCCCAGTACTCGCTGGCCACTGCGCGGCCATGAGCCTGAAACCAGTACAGCACCAGTTGCCGCTCTCCCGCTTTCGCAACCACGTAGCGGTTGACGGGGAACGAAGAGCCGTCGGGATGTGTGAGCCGTACCACCTCTCGCGAAGTCGGAACCCATCCCGCGCCCGGCAGGCA
>JBEKWX010000228.1:0-6537 GCA_049512675.1 Terriglobales bacterium
GAGGTGGAGCCCCTCCTGCTGGAAGTGGCCGACGTGGTCAACACCACGCTCGACCTGGAAACCACGCTGCGGCGGGTAGCGGAACTGGTACGCAAGGTCATTGACTACGAAATTTTCGCGATCCTGTTGCTCAACGAGCAGCGTCAGGAACTGTACCTCCGCTTCCATGTAGGGTATCCGCCGGAAGTCGCCGAGCGCCTGCGAGTAAAAGTCGGTCAGGGCGTTACGGGACGCGCCGCGGAGACCCGCCAAGCTGTGCTGGTCGCCGACGCAACGCAGGAAGCTTTCTACCTTGAGGGCGTGCCCAATGTTCACTCGGAGCTGGCCGTCCCGCTGATCGTCAAGAATCGGGTGATTGGGGTAATCGACATTGAGGCGCGCGAAAAAGGTTACTTCACCGAAGAGCACAAACGCCTGCTGACGCTGATCGCGTCGCGCATGGCGGTGGGCATCGAGAACGCGCGGCTGCACACGCGCATAAGGCGCCAGGCCCACACCCTCCTGCTGCTGAACGAGATTGCGCGCGAACTCACGTCGATTCTGAACCTGGACCAACTGCTCAAGCGTATCGCCGAACTCCTCAACCGGCTGATCGAGTACCAGATGTTCAGCATTCTTCTGGTGGATCCGACGGGCGAGAAACTACAGCATCGGTTCGCGCAGCGCTTCGAGGAAAGACTGCATCTGAAGCACGACATCCCGATCGGCCGCGGAGTGGTGGGGTACGCCGCACAGGCCAAGGAAGCGGTCCTGGTGCCTGACGTCGCGAAGAGCTCCCGCTACATCGCGGTAAATCCGGAGACGCGCTCGGAACTTGCGGTTCCGCTGATCTACCAGGAGAAAGTGATCGGCGTTCTCGATCTCGAGCACACCCGCCGCGGCTATTTCACCGAGGATCACAAGCGAACCCTGACCACGCTCGCGGCGCAGCTTGCGATCGCCATTGAAAACGCGCGCTTGTACGAGCAGATTGCGCGGCAAGAGCAGCGGCTGGAGCACGATTTGGCGCTGGCCCGCGAACTGCAGTTTCGCTTGCTGCCGAATTCGAGTCCGAAGCTGCAGCATCTCGAAGTCGAAGCGAAGTTTGTTCCGGCCCGCGCCATTGGCGGCGATCTCTACGATTTCCTCCCATATTCATTGTCCCGCCTGGGGATCGCGATTGGAGACGTAAGCGGCAAAGGCGCGCCCGCTGCGATTTATGCCGCGCTCGTCAGCGGTATTCTGCGTTCCCATGCGCCGGTTGAGCCGGGCCCGGCGGAAATGCTTTCCGCAGTGAATCTGTCGCTGGCGGAACGCAGGATTGCGGCGCAGTTTGTGTCGATCATCTACGCCGTGTGGGACGACGAGCGGCGGACGCTGCTGGTGGCGAATTCAGGCTTGCCGCGGCCCATCTATTGTCATGACGACAAAGTCGAGTTTATCGAGGCGACGGGGCTGCCGCTCGGACTGTTCGACGAAACCGAATACGACGAATTCAACTTCAAGACCAAGCCCGGCGATCTTTTCGTGTTCTACAGCGACGGCATTCTCGACGCACGCAACCGGCACGGTCAATCGTTTGGGCCGGAGCGTGTGCAAGCGATCGTCGCCGGTTGCGCGACCAAATCGGCGGACTGCGTGGTAAACGAGATCTTCAAAGCCGTTACTGAGCACGCCGCTGGTGTGGACGCCTTCGACGATCAGACGGTGGTCGCCATCAAAGTGAAATCCAGCGCGGGCAAACGCAAGTGAAGCAAGCGCGCGCATCGCAAGCATTACGCCCACCCGCGTTTGAATATCGCGGCCAGCTCCCGTGTGGTGACGGGGCTCGGCCCCGTCCAACCGGGACGGATCGTACCATTGGCTCGGGCGATCGCGCTACCGAACTCTACTGCGAATCTGTAGCGCTCAAAAGCCTCGCCGCGCGTCACGGAACTCCGCTTTATGTTTATTCCGCGGCGATGATCCGCACGCGCCTGAACGCCTTCGGTCGCGCTTTTCATTCCATTCCTCACACGCTCTGTTATTCGGTCAAAGCCAATTCGACCCTGGCGATTTTGCGCCTGGTGGCCGGCGAAGGGGCCGGCTTCGACGTGGTTTCCGGCGGAGAACTGCAACGAGTTCTGCGCGCAAGCCGGAAGTCCGCGAGCAGAGTTGCGAGCAGGGTTACGAGCAAAGTTACGAGCAAGGTTGTGTTCTCCGGAGTGGGCAAGACCGCGGCGGAGATGGAACTCGCCCTCCGCTCGGGGATATTGCTCTTCAACATTGAAAGCGCGTCGGAATTGAGCTTGCTTTCGGCAACCGCGACCCAATTGAAAAAACGAGCGGCGGTCGCGGTGCGAGTCAATCCCGACGTCTCGACGAAAACCCACCCCTATATTTCAACCGGATTGCATCAGCACAAATTCGGCGTACCGATTCCCGAAGCGCTGGCGCTCTACGCCCAGGCCGCAAACCAGAGGTATCTGACAGTGGCCGGAGTGAGTGTCCACATCGGGTCGCAGATCACCGATGTCGGCACATTTCAAGAGGCGCTCGAGCGCGTGGCCGGTCTGGTGCGCACCCTGCGCGGGCAAGGCCACGCTATCCGCTACATCGACGCCGGTGGCGGCTTGGGCATTTCGTACGAGGGAGCGCAAGAGAACTTTGAAAAACAGATAGCGGAGTACGCGAAGGCAGTGCTACGTCCGTTGCGCGGCTTGAAGTTGCATCTGCTTCTCGAACCGGGACGTTCCATCGTGGGACCGGCGGGCGTGTTGCTGACGCGCGTCCTCTACCGCAAGACGAACAATCACAAGCGCTTTCTAATTGTCGATGCGGCGATGAACGATCTGCTGCGTCCTTCGCTATATGGTGCGTATCACGAGATTGTTCCCTTGGTCCCGGCGACGACCTGCAAATCGCGAGAAACCGAGATCACCGACGTCGTTGGCCCCATCTGCGAGACCGGCGACTTTTTCGCGCGCGACAGAAAACTTCCACTGGTTAGCGAGGGCGATCTACTTGCCATTCTGGATGTGGGCGCCTACGGTACCGTGCTGGGATCAAATTACAATACGCGCGGCCGCCCCGCCGAAGTGCTGGTGGATGGCGCGAAGGCGAAAGTGATCCGCCGGCGCGAAACCTTGCAGGACCAATTGACTACAGAGCTTTGACTTTAGTAACTGTTTCTTGGGTGGTGTCCGGTCCAATATAGGAGCAGGTGTTCTTGTGCGGAGGCGCCCTTGAAAGAACTGCTCTTATCTCGGATAAATCGCCCATACTTGACCGCGAAAACCCTCTTCCCGTGCGTGGTGCTGATCTGCGTGGCCACAGTTTCGGCCTTTACTCAGGACGTATCGCCCGGCTGGTTTCTCCCCAATCAAGAGGTCTACGTTGCCAATCTGCCGCCGCTGACGGCGCCGTCGGCGGAAACATCGGCGGTGCTCGCGACGGCGCTGGAGACAATCCTCCCCGACAGGGATTTATGCTGCGGAAAGGACTCTGGCCTTGAAGACGCCGTTCTCTCAGCTCCAACGTCCTTGAGGGCACTGAGTGCCAAGTTGCAGGGAAGGCATGTCTTGGGCGACGGTCTGTCCGTAACGGTCCGCGCGGAGTATTTCCCGAAAAGCTCGATTGACCCTTCCCTCACGATCAAAACGCTGATGGACCAACAGCCCATGCTCCTCAAGTGGAAATCGCACATATACGTGTTGTATGGAGCTACCTACGATGAAACCCGCACCTACGACATGGGAGCGCGCCAATTTGTAATCCATAAACTCTGGCTGCTCGATCCGCGGTATTCCGACAAACGAAGGGAAACCGAGCTCAACGCCGAAACCGACGATTGGACTAAGATCCAGGGAATTCTGACGTTGTCGGTTGTGCAAAAATAATCCCGCAGAGCACGACCAGTTACAGACCGCGGCTACAGCGACCCCAGAAAGCTTGTCATCGTTATTAACCCGCCGTCACCGTTCCCCCCACTTGAGCTTGGTGGCAAGCACTTCGAAAAATGTCTTCTGAAAACGTAGCAGCCGAGTAGGATGTTCCGCCTTAACGCAGCGCACGATATCGCCCACTCGCGCTGGCATGCCGACCTGTCCATCGAAACTCAGATAAGCTTCCTCCTTCCCCGTCTTGACGCGGATTTCAATCTCCACCGTATCGCGCACTACCACCGGACGGTGCGTCAATCCGTGGGGCGAGACGGGCGTAACGAGGAAGGCATCCACATCCGGGTGGAGAATCGGCCCTCCCGCTCCCAGAGAATACGCAGTAGAACCGGTTGGCGTGGCGATGATCAGAGCATCGGCTCTGTAGCTGGAGACGAATTCCGCGTCCACGAAAAGCTCGAAGTGATTCAAGCGCGCGATGGCGCTCTTGCTTACCACCACCTCGTTCAGGGCGACCTGCGTGGCCAGGGTCTTACCGCCCCGGATCAGCGATCCGCTCATCATGGACCGGCTGTCCACGATGTAGCGCTCTTTCCCAATCGCTTCCAGCGCGGGATACAGATCGGCCAGCGCCAGTTCGGTCATGAATCCAAGCGTGCCCAGGTTGACACCGAGGATCAGCGTTCCGGCCTTCGAAACCGCGCGCGCCGCCGAAAGCAGCGTACCGTCGCCGCCGAGCACCAGAGCCAGATCCGGCGACCGCTTGGCCAATTCGCTGCGCGGCATCACGTTGGTCGCCGAAAAGTAAGCCGCGCTCTCCTTGTCCACCACCACCGCGTAGTTGCGCTGCTGCAACCATTTTTCGAGCTCCGGCAGTACTTTGCAGAGCTCGGGACGGTGTGGCTTCGAAATAATAGCCACGGTTTTCCCGCGCTTCGGACTTTGGGAAGACTTGGACATGTCTGCGGACTTTCTCTCTGGATTTATGCTCCGGCGTCTCCTCTGACAGACTTCCGATTGTACAGAATCACTGGATGCCAGGCGTCAAGAACTCCGCGTGGAGCAGGAATTCGCGATTGCCCTCGCCGCCGAGGATGGGAGATTCGACCCATTCGGCACGCGCGCATCCGAGTTCTAAAAGCGCCTTTTCGACCTTGGCGACGGCCGCTCGCTGTGCCGATTCGTCGCGCACAATTCCGCCTTTACCCACCAGTTCCCTGCCCGCTTCGAACTGCGGTTTCACCAGCACCACAATCTGGCGAACGAACTCCGACCCTGCGGACGCAGTCGAACTCGGTTTCCGATTGCGAGGCAGGTGGGCGCAAAAAGCGGCGCGAATCACCGCCGGCAGCACCAGGCTAGCGGAGATGAAGGAAACATCCATGGCAATGAAGGCGATAGGCTCTCGAACGTCGTCGCGCTCGAGATAGCGGGCGTTAGTTCTTTCCAGAAGCCGTATGCGCGGGTCGTTGCGCAAGCCGAAATCCATCTGCCCATAGCCGGTATCCACGGCAATCACCTTGGCGGCGCCGTGCTGCAACATGCAGTCGCAGAAGCCCCCGGTGGAAGCGCCGACGTCAAGACAGACTTTGCCATCGAGATCGATTCGCCAGTGCTCGAGAGCCTTCTCCAACTTGAGCCCGCCGCGGCTGACGTAGCGCAAATCTTCGCCCAGCAGGCGCAAAACTGCCGGTGAGCCGGAGTCAATCAATGCGCCCGCCTTCTCGATCTTCTGCTCGTTGATCAGAACTTTTCCGGCGAGGATGAGGGCCTGCGCGCGCTCGCGCGACGTCGTTAAGCCACGATCCACGAGCAGCTTGTCGAGACGTATCTTCACTGAGATCAATGCTTAGCGAGAATCGATACAGCAAGCACCCGATGCAGTGCAGAATGCTGAAGTGATTGCTTAGCAGAAGGTTACAAGAGTAAGGTCCTGTTTTTCCACAAACTTTTCCTCAGTCGTGTTGAAAACTTTACAGGAACCGTAGACGCCTCGATCGGGAGCGGGATCAGGTGATCGGATGAGAGAAACTCAAAGGCGGAGCAGTTGTTGCAACTCAGATGACCCGATCACCCGATGATCTCAGCCCGCAACTTCTTCCAAAAGTTTTTGGTCGATATCGAAGTTGGCGTGCACGTTCTGCACATCGTCGCAATCTTCGAGCGCTTCCATCAAGCGGATCATCTGCGCCGCCTGCTGCCCTTCCAGCTTTATGTAGTTCTGCGGAATCATGCCCACGCTCGAAGCGACGGGCGTAATGCCGGCCTTCTTCACGGCCTCCAGCACGCCCTCGTAAGCGGAAGGCTCAGTCAGGATTTCCCAGCTCTCGCCATCATCCTTCAAGTCTTCACCACCCGCTTCGAGAATGATGTTCATCAGGTCGTCTTCCTTGGCCGCCGACTTCGGAACGATGATGTCGCCCTTCTTGTGGAACATCCACGAGACCGCACCCGCTTCGGCCATGTTCCCATTGTTCTTCCCGAACACGTGCCGGATTTCGCTGACCGTACGATTGCGGTTATCCGTCGAAATCTCCGCCAGTAAAGCAACGCCGCCCGGGCCGTAGCCCTCAAGCACAAATTCTTCGTAGTTCGCGCCCGGCAGTTCGCCGGTGCCGCGCTGGATGGCGCGCTTGATGTTGTCGGCCGGCATGTTCTCGGACTTCGCCGCCAGGATGGC
>JBEKWX010000229.1:0-6535 GCA_049512675.1 Terriglobales bacterium
CCATCATGAGCAGCAGGCCTCCGAGCATGGCGATGAACAGCAGCATCAAGAACTCTCGCCTGCTTATAACCGGAACCTTGCTTCACCACAAGCATCAACTCAGGGACTTTTTCAACAGGTACAGGCGATTTCACTCATTGACCCCGGCCCGTCCAAGGAAGGGGGTTTTGAGCGTACCCGAGATTTTTCACCAATCGCCGGGAACGAACCGCCTCGCCATCAACGTTGGTTGCGTTGGCAAGTTCCGCAAGCTGACAGCTGATCTCCGATTGCAACAGGCGCTCTGACTTTTGCGACGCCGTGCTAGCAGCGACCGTTTAGTTGGGCTTCCGGTTGGCGGGCGACGGAGGTAAAACAATCGACTCTGAACTGGTCGCTGCAACCGGAGTTCTCGCAGCCGCCCGAGATTGAGCTGAGCCCAGGGGGAAGTCTCCAGGACCAAGAACTGTTGCACCTTGGGGCTTACTGTCCTCCTTTCTGCTCAATGGCTTAGTGTTCATTGGACCGGCTCGACTGTCGGGCCCTGTTGCACCTAGAGTGTGCTCGAACCACGTCGGCAAAGTGCCATCTTTGGGAATTGGCGTTGTGCTTGCGGGACGCCGAGGGGATCACGCCAGCAGACCGTGCTCGCGCAACTTCCGGTACAAATTCCGCTCGCTAATCCCGAGCATCCTGGCCGCGTTTCCGCGATGACCCTTGCAGGCTTCGATCGCCAATCGGATGTGCGTGAGCTCCGCTTCTTCGAGCGTCGGTAGCGGGGCATCCGGCGCTGATGGACCTGGCGGCGGAGCAGCCTTCGCATTCCGCAACGAGGCGGGGAGGTGCTCCGGCAGAACCAGCGATCCCTCACAAAGCACCAGGGCGGCTTCCACCACGTGCAGGAGCTCGCGCACGTTCCCTGGCCAGTTGTGCTGTCGCAGGAGTTGCAGGGCCTCTCCGCCGATCTGTTTGCTGGAGCCGAAGCGCTCGTTGAGGACGGTCACGAAATGTTGGGCCAGCAGGTCCACGTCGGCCGCTCGGGCGCGCAGAGGCGGCACCTCCATCGTGATCGTGCTCAGGCGGTAAAACAAGTCCTCGCGGAAAAGGCCCTGCCGCACCATGGAGGGCACATCGCGATTGGTCGCGGTCAGAATCCGGACATCCACTTGAATTTCCCGGTTGCCCCCGACATGGCGGAACGTGGAGGTATCGAGGACGCGCAGCAGCTTGGTCTGCGTGGCTGGACTCACCTCCCCGATCTCGTCGAGGAAGATCGTTCCGCCATGGGCGACCTCGAATAATCCGGGCTTGGCGCGGTCCGCTCCGGTGAAGGCGCCGCGCTCGTGGCCGAACAGTTCACTCTGCAGCAGGGTTTCCTGTAGCGCGGCGCACTCGACTATCACGAACGGCCGCGACCGGCGGGAACTGCGCGCGTGAATCAGCTTGGCCACGCGTTCCTTTCCCGCGCCCGTCTCGCCGGTTATGAGCACGGTCGAATCGCTGGGGGCTACACGTTCGATCAGATTGATCAGACGTCGGAATTCCGGGCTGTCGCCGATGAAGGAATTGGCGGGATTTGGGGGAGTCAGAACGCGATCGAGAAGATTCGCTCTTTGGCGCAGGGATCTCCGTTCGATCGCCCTTTGAATGCGAATCTGGAGTTCGTCCAGCGGGCAAGGTTTGACGACGTAATCGAAGGCGCCGATACGGATCGATTCGATGGCGGTATCGATGGAGCCGTGTCCGGTCAACATGATGACCTCGGCCGTCGGTGTGGCGGCTTGAATAGCCTTCAGCGTCTCGAGCCCGTCCATTTTGGGCAGGTGCAGGTCGAGCAAGACGACTTCGGGTTCCGCCGCTGCGACTCGCTGGATTGCCTCCTCGCCGGAGCCCACCGCATCCACTTCGTAGCCGAGACGACTCAGTTCGCCCGCCATCACCTGCCGGAATGCGGTATCGTCATCGACCAGAAGGAGGGAGGGGCGCTTCATTGTCCGTCCTTCGGAAGCCCGTTCTTGGGATGTTCGCCCTTCGGTTGCGGACCGGGATCGATGGCCGGGAGCACGACTTCGAATATAGACCCCTTTCCAGGGGTGCTCTCTACCAGGATGTTGCCTCCCCAACTCCGGACCGCGTTCAGCGACAGGAACAGACCGAGGCCAGTGCCGCCCTGGCGGAGGCTGAAGAAGGGCTCAAAGATTTTTTGACGGTATTCCGGGGCAATCCCACAGCCTTCATCGGTTACGCGAATGTGCACCGCATCGCCAACTTCGGTGGCAATGGCGACCTTCGCGCCCGGTTTCGATGCCTGAATCGCGTTGAGCAGAAGATTGACAAGCAGGTTCTGCAACTCGGCCTCGTCGGCGCGGACGTGCAGGGTGGTTGCGGACGGCTGCACTGCGACGGCCACCGAGCTGGCGCGGGCCGTCGGATCGACGAGCCGCTGGGCAGCCGCGATGGCCGCATTCAGGTCCACTATATCCGCGGCATGGCGCTGTCCGCGAGCCAGACGCAGGAAGTGCTGGGTGATGCCGCGGCAGCGCAGGATCTGGTCGCGCGCGATCGTCGCATTCTCACGAATTCTCGCCCCATCCACTTGCCCGTTCTGCGCGGGAGGAGTTTCGCGGAGGATTCCCTCCACGCACATCAGGGTGGTTGCCAAAGGGGTGTTCATCTCGTGCGAAAACCCGGAGGCCAGGACTCCTACCGACGCCAAGCGGTAGGACTCGGCCAGTTTCGCTTCGGCCGCTCGCCGCTCGGAGATGTCGCGCCAGACCTCCACTACCTGGACCAGTCGCCCCGAGGCGTCCAGAATCGGCGACGCGTGGATTTCTTCCCAAGCCACCGTGTCGTCGCCGGTTTTGCGCTCGCAGATACGGACCTGGCGCGCACCCAGCCTCAGACAGGCGAGGGTGGGGCAGTCGGACAGGTTGCACGGCCCCGGCTCAAGTGCGTAACAGCAGCAGCCCAGAACCTGCTCGCGGGAGCTATTGGCGCGCTGCAGAAAGGCGTCGTTGGCCGCCATAATCTTTCGCTCCGCGTCGAGGACTACGATCCCGTCATCGATACTGTTGATTACCGTTTCGAGCCGCTCCCGCTGGGTACGCACTTCGCCAACCAGGCCTGACACCGAGTCGGCCATGGCATTGAACTCCCTGGCCATCCACGCCAACGTGTCCGAGCCCTCCGCGGGTACGCGGCGTTCCAGATCGCCCTGGGAAATCAGGCGCGCCGTGGTTTCAAAACGCTGCAAGCGGCGCAAGACCGACACCCGGATTACCAGCGCAATCGCTCCCACGATGACGAAGGTCAAGGCGCCGGTGCCGGCTACCATCCAGCGCAGGTCCCGCGTCATCGCGGTGCGGACCTCTCCGGCGTTGTAGTCCAGAATCAGGATGCCATTGATTTTCTGGCTGGGATCGTGGCAGCGGTAGCACTGCTCGCGGTTGCGAATCGGCACGACGGTTCGCAGAATCGTTCCACCCTGGGTCTCAATCACGCGGCTGGATCCGCGGCGTTCCGGCGGATCGCGATGGCAGGCCTGGCAGGTGGGAGAGTCGATCCGGAAATCGTTCGCCACGGTCCCCGGCTTACTCGAGTAGCGTTCCACACCAGTGCGGTCGAGCACTACGAGTTGTTCGATGCGCGACTGTTTACCGAAGCTCTCGACCATTTGCGCGATCAGAGTGCGGTCATTCCCCACCATCTGGTGCTCGAGCGCGGTACGGATCAATTCGCCTTCGGCCAGCGCAGTGCTGTGCGCGGTTTCAAGAAGGCTTTGAAAGTGACGGACCGAAAAGACGTAGGCAGCGACCGTGCAGGCCACAACCACCGCCGCGGTGACACCGAGCGCGAGGCCGACCGTCATGCTGGCAGAACGCAGCTTCATCATGAGGGCGCAGAGATGGCGGGATGATGGCACACGCGGGAACTGCCGTCAACGACTGACGAATAGTCAGGCTCGACCTGACATTGTGGCAGTCCGTGGTTTCGCGCATCACACATCGTCTGAAGGATAAGGAGTTAGGCCGTGGTCAGCGCTGGCATGCCGCGTGCAATAGCAAGGCTGAAGTAAGAAGTGAAGGAGGGTTTCTCCATGGAAATGCTTTTGATGGGCATGTGCGTAGCCGTATTTGGGATGGGAATCGCGGCGGTTGCGTTTGGAGCAGCGACCCGTTCGGAGTCGTCGGATTCAGCTGTGCAGCCCGCGCTTTCACTGGTCAAAGCGGATGCCGAGGCCCACTTTTTCTCGGACCGCGTTGCTGCACCGCCAACCGTGCCGCCAGCCCCAGCCTGGCCGGTGCCGATCGAAGTGCTCTTGCTGCAAATTGAAAACCACGTCCGCATGGAGCAGGCTGCCGCGGAGTCGTTCGTGGCATTTCCCACGCAGGCGCTGTTGCATAGCAAGACGTCTTCACCGTTTGTGAACTGAAGTTTGCAAACTGCGGTTTGCGAACTGCGGTTGCGAACCGCGGTTGCGAACTGAAGTTTGACTAAGAGAGTGGCTCATGACGTATGAACTGCTGAACGGACTCTTGTCCCGCGAGATCGAGCAGGTTCTGGGACTTGGCACCAGGCTGATCGTTCCGAGCGGAACCGAGTTGTTCCGGCTGGGGGACCCAGCCGATCGCCTGTTCCTGACCGAACGCGGTCGAATCAGGCTTACGCTGCCGATGCAGGTCCGGGGCCGGGAAGAGGATATTTTCGTGGAAGAAAGATCTCCCGGTCAGACCGTGGGCTGGTCGGCCCTGATTCCGCCCTACCGTTTTACCCTCACCGCCACCGCGCCGCTGCTGGACGCGGCAGTTATCGCCCTGCCGCGGGAGGCGTTGCGCGAGTATCTGGCCGCCAATCCGGCGGCTGGGTATAAAATCGCTCTGAATCTGGCGGTCGTCATTGGGCATCGCCTGCAAATGTTTCAGGCGATGTGGCTGCGCGAGATGCAGCGTACTGTGGAAGTGCGTTCTGCTTGACGCGGGGAGTCGGCCCATCGGATTGGCGACCGAAGATGGCGATCCAATCGCGGAGCGGTTCCTGCGGCAGGGGGCGCGGTGAATGAGCACTGACCAACTTTCCCAACCCGAACCTACGCGCCGCCGCATGGTTGGAATCTTCCTCGGCAGCGGCCTACTTGCCTCCTTTGCTTCTTTCATCTATCCCGTGCTCCGCTATCTTGTCCCTCCGGCGGTGGTAGATCTGGGCGGGGACGAGGTCGTCGCCGCCAAGCTCGGGGACCTGAAGCCGAATTGCGGCAAGATTTTCCGGTTCGGCAGCCGTCCCGGCTTGTTGATCATGGAGAGCGACGGCACCTATCGTGCGCTCTCCGCCACTTGTACCCACCTCGCTTGCACGGTGCAGTATCGCAGCGATCTGCGCGAGATCTGGTGCGCCTGCCACAACGGAATCTACGATCTCAATGGCCGCAACGTTTCCGGTCCTCCGCCCCGGCCGCTCGATGTGTTTGATGTCCACTTGCGCGGCGATGAGATTGTCGTCAGCCGGAAGCGGGAGGCGTGACCTTGTTCGCCGCCGTCCGCCGCTGGCTTGATGAACGCCTTGATTTGGACGACCTCACCGCACCCCTCCGCCACAAGACCGTCCCCAGTCATCGCCTGTCCTATTGGTATTTCCTCGGAGGCATCACCCTCTTTCTCTTCGTGATCCAGGTGCTGACCGGGATCTTGTTGCTCCTGTATTACCGTCCGGGCGCCAACGAGGCCTTCGAAAGCGTGCAGTACATCATGACTCGTGTCAGATTTGGCTGGCTGGTTCGCTCCATCCACTCCTGGTCCGCCAATCTCATGATTTTTACTGCCTTCGCGCACATGTTCAGCGTGCTCTTTCTCAAGGCCTATCGCAAACCCCGGGAGCTGACCTGGGTCAGCGGTGTGCTGCTTATATTTCTTGTCATGGGATTTGGGTTCAGCGGGTATCTGCTGCCCTGGAACACGCTGGCCTTTTTTGCCACCAAGGTCGGCACCGAGATCACGGGGCAGATTCCGATCGTCGGCAGGCCCATGATGATCTTTCTCCGCGGTGGTGAAGAGGTGACGGGAGCCACACTGACCAGGTTCTTTGGATTCCATGTCGCCGTTCTCCCTGGAATTGCAACCGTGCTGCTCCTGGTGCACCTGTTGCTGGTGCAACGCCTTGGCATGAGCATTCCACCGAAACTGGAGGTGCAGTGGACCGCCGATCCGTCCGCCAAGCGGGAAATGAAATTCTTTCCCAACTTCGTGCTGCGCGAATTGATGGCTTGGTACGTGGCCCTGGGAGTGCTGGGCGCGTTGGCAGCAGTCTTCCCGTGGAACCTTGGGGTCAAGGCAGATCCTTTTGTGTCTGCGCCAGCGGGAATCAAGCCCGAGTGGTACTTCCTCTTCATGTTTCAGACACTCAAGCTCATCCCGTCCAAAGTGTGGTTCATCGACGGGGAGGTTCTGGGTGTAATTGCTTTCGGCCTCGTCGGCTTGTTGTGGCTGCTGCTGCCTTTCTTTGAGAGTGACCAACCCTCACATATGAAACGGTGGATCACTGGGCTTTCTGTCTTTGCTCTTGC
>JBEKWX010000230.1:0-7723 GCA_049512675.1 Terriglobales bacterium
TGTGTCGTGTTATGCTCGCTCAAACGAAAGCCTCTTGTTTGGTGAAAAACTGCGTCGACAACAGCTTTTTACCATGAAGAGGCTTTTCGTGTTTCTGAATTCACGAATTTTTCAGGCTAGCTACTGGGTTACAGGTGGACGGTTCGACTCCTAACGGTGATGCGACGACTGTGCATCCGCTTTCTTGCGCTTGCGCGGCCACAAATTCCACGGCCACCAATGATGAGCATCGATAAGCACGGGAGCCAAAAGTGCAGCTATACATACGAACAC
Organism: Terriglobales bacterium; assembly: GCA_049512675.1. Lineage (GTDB taxonomy): Bacteria > Acidobacteriota > Terriglobia > Terriglobales > Acidobacteriaceae > Acidiflorens. The sequence goes on from JBEKWX010000230.1 coordinate 274, forward strand.
AACGCAAACCGGAATGATCCCGCGCAGCAGCATAGAGCTTTGGGAAGAATCTGCCTCCTACACCATGCGGGCTCGCTAGAAGCTAGCAGCCTTTATTGCGTCGTAACGCTATCGTCGTCCGCCGCGCCATGGCGGCGCAGCAACTGCGGCAGATTCTGCGAAAACGCCGAGCGCGGCAGCACCATGTCACATCCCGCTTCGTGCGCTTTCAGCTTCAAGTCGCCCTGCACGTGCGACAGAAACCCGATGATCGAAGTTCCCTTCTTCAGCTTGCTTTTCAGTTTCGGGATGAGCGTCAAAGGCTTGGCATTGGCGTTGTTCAAGTCGAAGATAATCAGGGAAGGCTTTTCTTCGCCGTTGCTCTTCATCCGCTCGGTGAGTTCCTTCTCGTTCTTCACGAACTCCACCTTCACGTTCATCTTCTGGCCCGTGGCCTGAATCTTGCTCAGGAAGAACAGGTCCTCGACAAACGCGAAGACGCGCGAAGCCGCATCTTCTTTTGGAGCTGGCAGCGGCTCAGGCTCGGCCACCGGGTAGGACGCGGAAAAACCAGGACGTCGCGGTCCCCTTCCCGGATTACCGTTGCCGTTGTCGCCCATATTGGCGCGGTAGCTGTGATCCATGGGAGCGGTAAAAATGCCCTGATGCTCCCCGCGCTCGCGGCCCATCGAGCCACCCGCGCCTCGTCTTGGCGGACGCCGTCCACGGCGCCGTTTGTGTTTTCCTCCTCCTGCGGAGGAATGTCCGGGTCCTGCATTCATATTTTTTCTCTTGTTAGTCTTCGGAGTTGATCCCCGAAGTTAATCCCCGGCCTGGATCACAGGCCTGATTGTTTCGTCTTTCCTTGCGGTCGGCACGTTAGTCGGCACTCTAAACGTGTGGCGCAACGCGTAGCTCAATGCGCGTGGCTCAACAAACCGGCTACCGGCAGACCAAACCCCACATCGGCTGGATGCTATTCGAGAACGATGTTCAAACTATCTCTTAATCTAGGCGCCTGGAGTTTTGTTGGCGCGAACGGCCAGCCTGGAAGCATGGCCATTAGGGAACATCTTGATGTTACTCATGAAACCGCCGACTGCGCAAGGGGGAAGTGCCTGCGCGGGACCGGAAGCATGCATGGTTGTAGTGTTCGGACCGCAAGCGCCAATTGGTAAGTCCTTTAATTTCCGGAAGACGACAGCCGCACGGTTTTGCCTGAAGTTCCGCCACGGCTACGCCGATATACGAGGTGTGAAACCCGCTCCTGCCAAAGAGAAAACCTCTGCGTCGAACGTGCTTGCGCTGCCGGGACAGCGCTTCGTTGCCCGCCAGCCAATTCTCGATCGCACGCAGAATGTGTTCGGATACGAACTTCTTTTCCGCAACGGTGTCGAAGACTATTTCAACGCCGATCCGGAGCTTGCGGCCCGCTCCACACTGGATAGCTCCCTGCTTTACGGCATCAACATGCTTTGCGATAAGCGCCGCGCTTTCGTGAATTGCACCTGTGAGGTCCTGTTCAAAGATCTGATCACCTTGCTGCCCCCCAACCAGACCGTGGCCGAGATTCTGGAGACGGTTGAGCCGGAAGACCGCGTCATCGAAGCCTGCAAACGGCTGAAAGCGGCCGGCTATCTTATCGCCCTCGATGACTTCGCGCCCAACGATCCACGTGTCGTGCTGATTGAGTTTGCCGACATCATAAAAATCGACATCCGGGCAACCGGGCCGGAGGAACGGGCTGGCATGATGCGCCGGTTTGGCTCCCCGAAGTGCAAGATGCTGGCTGAAAAACTCGAAACGCCCCACGAGTTTTATCAGGCCCGCGACATGGGATTCGTCTATTTCCAGGGATATTTCTTCTGCCGGCCCGAAATCGTCACCGGCCGCGAAGTTCCCGCCAGCCGCTTGCACTATATACGGCTGCTCGAAATGGTCTCCCACAGGGAACTCGACATGCGAGAACTCGAGAAGATGCTCAAGCAGGAAGCCTCGCTTTGTTACCGCTTGCTTCGGTACCTGAATTCCCCGCTGTTTGGACTTGCCCTCGAAATCAAGTCGATCCGCCATGCCATCGCCGTTCTGGGAGAACGGGAAATGCGGCGTCGGATTCGGCTCGTCGTCACCGTGGGCGCAGCCGAGCAGAGGTGCAGCGAGCTGGTGCTGATGGGATTGGCTCGCGCCCGCTTTTGCGAACTGCTCTCCAGCCGGCTGCAATCGAACACTGATTTGTTCCTGATGGGGTTGCTCTCCATCATGGATGCCATCCTTGAGGTCAGCATGGACGTGCTCCTCGAACAACTACCCGTGGAGCGTGAAACGAAGACGACGCTGCTCGGCCAGAACACTAGCCTCCGGCCCCTGTACCAACTCATGCTGGCCCAGGAATCGGGTGAGTGGTCCCAATCGAGCGCACTCGCCAAACAACTGAAACTGCCCGATGAAGAAGTCGCCTCAGCCTGGTGGCAGGCCCTGCAGTGGGCACAAGACGCAACCAGCGGCGTTTGAGATGCCTTCGTTGGCGACTATCAGCTACCGGTTTTCGCAGAAGCGAGGTCGTTGATCGGCGAGAAGTCCTGGTCCTCACTTTGCGCGCACGAGGTCGATACGCGCTTGTGTCGGCTTATCGTCCGGCGTCATATAAGTCCAGTCCTCGGTGTGATGATCAGCATCGATGATAGTGAATGCTGCACGGTGCATATGTCCGTACGTTGTGCCGCCGGAGACGTCAAGAAAGTCGAATTCCACTGTCTTGCCGTCTGGCGACAACTGACCGACCATCCGAGGCCGGTTCTTCCCGCCGTCGCAATAATGTGTAAGGATCAGGCGATCGCCATCGATGTAGAACATCGTGATTGGATCGTCATCACCACGGCTCGGGTCATCGAATCTTCCTTCCGGTACCATCTCGTGCATGAGCGCGGAGCCACCGGAAGTGACGCGCAACGACACGCGCAACGGGGCGTTCATTCCGGGCCCCATCGCTGCCTGGCCTTTCCAATTTCCTGCGAGAGTTTTCAGTCGTGCAAACGCCTGTTCAGCCGACGCCGGTTGCGCGTCAGGCTTTTGACGATCCGGCTTGTGCGTCTCCGATTGCGACAAAGCGATCGTTGAGACGCACAGCATCAGGGCGCATGTTACAAATGAAATGGCCTTCATATGCCCTCCTAAAAGCGGTAGAATCCGTCGCTCGCATCGCTGAGCCGAACGTCGGGTGGGCGCGGCAACTGCGAGCGCTCAGGCAGTGGCTCTTGCCTCAAGGGTTTTCATAAAATCAAGAATCATGTGAACGGCGGCCTCTTCGCCGATCGCGGTATTGATCATGGTGTGGTAAACAACACGGTCAGGCCATTCGACATGGAAATACTTCTGGATGAAATCGGCGCGTTCCCGATCAACGGTATCCACGAGCTGTTCGGCATCCTGCTCGCTCTTGCCGCGAGCCAACAAGCGCCGCACTTTATCTTCTCTCGGAGCGTAAAGAAACACACGCAACGTATCCTGGCGGCTCTTGAGAAACTGTTGCGCCCCCCTTCCGACGATGACGGAGTTTCCCGTTTTCGCCGCGTTCTGGACGACACGTTCTGTAATCTTCAAAATACTTTCGCTGTCGACCAGCTTGAGCTTGGGCGCATTGAGGCTGCCTTCATAACTTCCGCGCATGAACGATTTGAAGAGCCGGTAATACAGGGGATCCGTTCGTTCCTCTCGAACCTGGACGACTGCCATGGGACATTCAGCAAGCCGCGCGATCTCCTCCGTCAGCAACTGATCCCAAAGCTTCCAGCCAAGCTGCTGCGCCAGCAGTTGAGCGATTTCGCCGCCGCCGCTTCCGTACTCGCGTTCAATGGTGACGATTCTTATCATCATGTCGAAATACCCGAGATCTAACGGTTCAAACTGGCACGGCAAGAACGGGGCAGGGTCCCAACTGCAGCACCCGATAGGTTGTCGAACCAAACACCGCTAGATCCAAGGCGCCACGGCCACGCACTCCCATAGCCACCAAGTCGATGTGCGCTTCCAGGGCGAGTTGAATGATTTGCTGGTATGGCTTTCCGATGCGTACCGCCGTCTTAATCTTGACCGTCTTGCGTCCCCCCGGTGGGATCAGTTTATCGAGTTGCTTCGTGGCTGTCGCTATGGCTTCTTCCGTCTTGGCCGGACTTGGAACCTCCTCCAACACGTGCAGCAGGGTGAGTTCGGCGTCGTACTCCTCTGTCACAGAAATAGCATAGTTCAAAGCCCGTTCTGAATTCTCGGAGAAGTCCGTACAGAAAAGAATTCGGCTCAAGTGGTGGACGTGGCCCCACTCTTTTTCTGCGGCCATATCTGCGGCCACAGGCTCGTGCGGCGGCCTGCATATTGCCAGCACCGGGCAGGTAGCCGTGCGCATCACTCGATTGGTCACCGACCCCAGCACCAGGCGGTCATACCCTCGCCGGCCGTGCGTTCCCATGACGATCAGGTCCGTTTTCCGCGCTTGCGCAAACGACAGAATACAGTCTGGGGCCACTCCCTGGTGCACCACGAGCTCCGGCTGAATTTCGTCGTGGGTGTGCTTCTTCACGAATTTTTCCAACTGCTCCTTGCCACCCTCGCGAAGCACCCGGCAGAACCCCGCATAGTCTCCCGTAGAGGCGACAAAGTCGGCATAAGGATATCGCGATAGTTCTACGATGTGCTGCGCCACCAACTTGGCTCGATAATGCCCGGCCAGCGATAGCGCGTGCTGATACGCCCTTATCGAGTACTCTGAAAAATCAATGGGACAAAGGATGAGTTTAATTTCCAGCATGACTACGTCTCTGACTCCTGTTATCTCCTGCACTACGTCAGATTGATTATTACTCCGCTACACTTAGCCTGCCCCCACTGCACCTCCGCCGCCAGGATCATTCTTCTTCAAAGCAAAAGCCAGACAGAACATGATCGCCGATCCCACACAAAGAACCATAAAGGTATCGATGTATGCCAGGCTTGCCGCCTGCGCTTGCAGCGATTGGTAAATCCTGGCGTAAGCCGTTATTTGCGCCTCGTGCTTGCCCACACCGGAGTTAGCCAGGTGCTGAGCCAGGCCGTTAGCCGAATTCATAAAATTGGGATTGTCGACCCTGACGTTCTGCACCAGCCTGGCCTGATGGAATTGCGAACGGCGCGCAATCAATGTGGTAACTAGGGACGTTCCCACGCTGCTTCCCATATTGCGCATGAAATTGACGATTCCGGCGACCGCGTTGTTCTTCTCCGGCGAAATTCCGATGTAGGCCACCAGCGTAATCGGCACGAACAGGAATCCCAAACCAATCACCTGGGTGATGCGCAGCCAGGTGGCGGCACTGAAGCTGATCTGCAAGTCAATCCGCTTTGTGGAATAGAACATGGCGATGGACAGGGCCAGCCAGCCGAAGGCAATCAGGTAGCGCGCCTGAACTTTCGTTGTCAGTTGGCCCATGATGGGCATTTCAATCAGCAAAACAACGCCTCCAGCCGAAAGAGCAAGCCCAGCCAGTTCGGAGGTGTATCCCACGAGCGTCTGGAGGAACTGCGGCATCAGGACGAGGCTGCTGAACAACAAGATCCCCAAGGTGAACATCATCAGGCTCGAACTCGCGAAGTTAAAGCTTTTGAACATGTGGACGTCGATGATTGGCGCCTTTTGATACCACTCCCAGATAACCAGCGAGATCAGGCAAACGGTCGCGACGACGATTAAGGTCGTGATGAAGCGCGACCCGAACCAATCGTCTTCCTGGCCCTTGTCGAGCAGCACTTGTAATGCGCCGATACCGAGGGTCAGGAGAGCGATGCCAATGTAGTCCAACTTGACCCCAGCCGCCTTGAGCCGGCTTAAATAAGGAGGATCTTCGACAAAGCGCCGCACCAGAAACCATGTGGCCAAGCCGACCGGAAGGTTGATAAAAAAAATCCACCGCCAGGAATAGTTGAAGGTGATCCACCCGCCTAAGGTTGGCCCGATCGTGGGCGCCATGATGGCCGTGATGCCGTACAGCGCAAACGCCAAGCCTCGCTGTTGCGGTGGAAAGGTATCCGCCAGAATGGCCTGCGCCATCGGCTGCAGCCCGCCGCCGCCCGCGCCTTGCAACACCCGGAAGAGAAGAAGAAACCCGAGGCTTGGCGCCACACCGCAGAGCAAAGAACTCACAGTAAAGACACCCAGACAGGACATGAAAAACCGTTTCCGTCCCAGGGCGCCTGCGAGCCAGCCGCTGATCGGCAGGATGATGGCATTCGAGACCAAATAAGAAGTCAACACCCACGTACTTTGGTCGTTGCTCGCGCCCAGATTCCCGGCCATATACGGCAGGGCCACGTTCGCGATGCTGGTGTCGAGGACCTCCATGAAGGCCGCCAGCGCCACGACAACAGCAATCAGCCAAGGATTGTACTTGGGCCGCCAAACCGCTTGGTCGATGGTGAGCGCAGCGGAACTCATTGGCGAAACTCATTAGGCGAAATTCATTGAACCGAGCTCATTGCAGGTACACGTCCGGCACCACGTTCATGCCTGGTCGGAGCCGGCGATCCTTGTTCTCGCCCTTATCGAGAACAATCTTCACCGGAATCCGCTGGACAATTTTCACGTAGTTTCCCGTGGCATTCTCCGGCGGAAGTAAACTGAACAGCGGGCCTGTTGCTCCCGCGATGCTGTCCACACGGCCTTTCAGAGTCCGGCCGCTTGAATCCACATGGATTTCCGCACGTTGCCCAACTCGCATGTGCCTGAGCTGGGTCTCTTTGAAATTGGCGGTGACCCACACTTCATCGAGAGGCACCACGGTGAGGAGTTGCTGCCCGTCTTGAACGTTCATCCCAACCACCACCGTCTTATTCACTTCACCGCTGACCGGAGCAACGATTTTCGTGTATCCGAGGTTCAGTTGGGCCTGTTCGAGCAGCGCGCGCTTTTGCTCAACATCGGCGATCGCCGCTCGCGCGCGAGCCTGGGTCGACGACACTTGTTGCGGCCCGGTCTCCGCATATTTGTGGTTCGCATCGGCTTGCGCCAGGTGGCTCCGGGCCTGTTGGACGAATTGCTGCGCGACGGATGCACTGGCACGGGCTGCGGTTACCGTCGCAGTGCTGGATTTAGCCGCGGCCAACGCTTGATCGTAGATTTGCTGCGACACCTCCCGCTTGTCGACCAGTAACTTGTAGCGGTGGAGATCGTCTTGCGCTTTCACATCATTCGCCTCGGCCGCCTCCAGCTGGGCTTGAGCGGCGGTCAGCTGCCTCTCGGCGGCGATGACTCCGGCGTTGGCGTCTTCGATGCCGGACGCTGTGACCTTCAATTGGCTTGAACTGTTTACGGAAGTAATCGGAACCGTGATATTCAGCGATTGGGCCGTAGCTTCGGCGTTGGCGAGATTAGCTTGCGCTTGCGCGACCGCAACCTCATAGTCTTTCGGGTCGACCTCCACCAGCACCGTGCCTTTCTCCACCCACT
>JBEKWX010000231.1:0-6529 GCA_049512675.1 Terriglobales bacterium
CAAGCAGTTGCATCACACCTGTGTTGTTGATTGTTCCCAACAGATACGTCGAGGTGTTCTCGCCCATGGTGTAGGTGCCCACGATGGTGATTGGGCCATGAGTGCTGCCGTCGAGTGTGGCGTTGCCGAAACTTCCGAGAACCCCGCCCGTGGTCGAAAGCGTTCCGCCCTGAATGGTCGGGTTGTTCACGAATTCCACCAGCGACCCGCTGCCGTTCGAGGTGATGAGGGCTCCCGCATTGTCGAAAGTCGTGCCGCCGTACAGTTCCAGGGTGCCGCCGCTGGTGGCTTCGAGCGTGCCTTGGTTGGTAAGTCCGCCGGATGAGTTAACCACAAGCGTGGCCCCTGCGGCATTCGCGTTGATGACTCCGGCGGCTCCGTTGATCACGGCCAAGCCGCCATTGCCGATGGTGCCCGTTCCCTGGATCTTGTTGTTGACGTTGGTGAGCGTCGTCCCGCCGATGGCCTGTTGAATGTAGGCACCGCCGCCCCCGGCGGCCGCGGACATCGTTACCGTGCCCCCGCCCGTCAGGGTCACACTTCCTGAGTCGGTTTGCAGGAACGCGTTGTACCCTCCCCCCCCACTGATAAAGATCTGTCCGGAGTTGAAGATGTTGCCCGTAACGTATAACGATGTGTTGGTGCCGATAGTCAGCGTGTCCACGCTGTCGATGTATAGATTGCCCACCGTCGCGTTGATGTCGAGGGTGACTGAGGATGCTCCTGCTCCGTCGGCGATACACACGTTTGCGCCGCTGGCCGGAACGGCGCCGCCCTTCCAGTTTGCCCCATTGCTCCAATAGACCGACGTGCCGCCGATCCAGTTCGTCGTCGTGCCCGTGCATGCGGTAGTACCAGTCAAATTGAACGCCGCAGTCACCGTCGCATTGGCCGTAATCGTGAATGTGCACGTCGTCGTCGAGCCTGTGCACGCGCCGCTCCATTGGACAAATGCCGAGCCTGCACCCGCAGTCTCCGTCAACGTAATCGACTGTCCGCTCGGATAGCTTGCGGAGCACGTTGGCTGGCACGCGATTCCAGTCGGACTGCTGGTCACCGTCCCGGAGCCGGAACCTGACTCGCCGATAGTTAGTGTGTAGGTCGGTACCGCGCTTCCAGTTCCCGATAAGGCAACGGATTGCGTGCTGTCCGGAATGCCATTTGAATTATCGGTGAAAACGAGTGAAGCGGTTTCACTGCTCGTTGTCGCGGGAGTGAAAACTACGAACACCGTGCACGAAGCGCCCGGAGCGAGCGTTCCGCCTTGCGTGCTGCATGTATCGCCGGAGCCTTCGGCGAAATCCGTGTTGTTTGCGCCGGTAAATGCGTAGGTGAACGTCAGCGAGGCCTCACCTTCGTTGACGAGATATACCGTCTGCGCCGCGCTTGCTGTGTTTTGCGTCTGAGTGGCAAACGTCAACGCGGGAGGAAACGCAGTCGCCACTTGCGGAGCTACCAGGAATCCGTAGGCGGCGATCGTCCCGACGAGCGGGCTGCTCTGCGCGCCGGTGTTCACGGACGCGCCGTCCTCGCCGTCCGTTGCAAAGGCATAGAGGGTGTGGAACCCCGGCTCAAGCGGCGTGGCAACAGTAGCGCTGAAGGCCGCGGAATTTCCGGATGCAGCGCCTCGAACTGCAGCGGTCCACGGGCCAGTCCAACTATCGAATTGATAGACAAGATTGTCGGCCGCCGTGCCTGTCAGACCGTTCGTCGTTGTGAAACTAAACGACGGAGTCTCGGTAGACGTCTGATTGTTCGTGAGCGCCGCGATGGCCGTCTGTAGCGCATTGGTCTGAACTGGCTGCTCGGCGACGGCGGTAGCGTTATCGCTTATATCGTTAGCCACGTACGCGTCGTTCGTCACCGGATTGACGGCAACGGCGAACGGTCCTTGCGCGTTCGTGTCAGTGACCGCGAAAGGCGTGTTTGTCACGCCATCGATCGCAGTCACGTAGCCGTCGTAATCGGCGACGTAGATTTTGTTTGTCGTTGGGTTCACAGCTATCGCGTTGGGAGAAAGCAAACTGGCGTGTGTAATCGTCGTTGTGGCGTTAGTCGCGCCGTTAATGACGGTGACGTTTCCAGTTTCATTTCCTGCGTCGGCCACATAAATCAGATTTGTGATCGGATTGACTGCCACAGCGACGGGAGAGTTCGATACGGTCACCGTGGTGGTGACCAGATTCGTGGCCCCGTTAATCACCGTCACGCTTGAGCTGTCGGAATTAGCGACGTACACGGTGTTCGTCGCCGGGTTCACTGCGATGGCCTGCGGGTAGGTTCCGACTGTGATCGACGCCACGTATGAACCCGTGACGCCGTCGAACACGCTGACACTGTCGCTGCCGGAGTTGGCGACATACACCTGTCCCGTGGCCGAATTCACGGCCACAGCAGCGGGGCCGAGCGCGGTCGGATCGCTAATCACGCTGACATGATTGCTGTTGGCCGCGTTGATCATCGTAACGTTGTTCGTGGCATTGTTCGCTACGTAAATGATGTTGGTCACGGGATTGACGGCGATGGCGACGGGCTGCAACGTGCCCGGCGGCGTGATGGTGGTCACCTGATTGCTGTTCCCAGCGTTAATTGCCGTGACCGTGTGGCTCGTCTGGTCCGCGATGTAGATCATGTTCGTCGCTGGATTCACGGCGATCGCCGTCGGACCAACAGCGCTCGAGTCTGTAACGGTCGAGACGCTGTTGCTGCTCGCCGGGTTGATCACGGTGATGGTGTCGCTGCCGGAACTCCCATTGTTGGCCACGTACACTTCGTTCGTGACTGGATTCACGGCAATCGCGTTCGGTTCCGAAAACGATGAATCAGAAATCGAAGTGACGGTGTAAGTCGCGCTGCTGATCACGGTGACATTGGCGCTGCCGTTGTTCGCGACGTACGCCATGCCAGTAACGGGATTGACTGCGATCGCTACGGGATCGGTCCCGGCGGGTAGCGAGGTGGCAACCGTATTCGTCGCTCCGTTGATGGCAGTGACGTTCGCACTCCCGTTGTTCGCAACGTATACCGTGTTCGTCAAAAGGTCCAGCGCGACGGCAATTGGAGCGATCGCGCTTGCGTCCGTGACCGTGGTCGGAGTGTTGTTCGTCCCATTGATCACCGTAACGTTGCCGCTGCCGTTGTTCGCGACATAGATCGTGTTGCTCACCGGATTCACGGCGATGGCGATTGGGTTCGTGCCCACGGCGATTGGAGACCCAGCCGTGGCTCCGTTGATGGGCGTGACAGTATTGCTGCCATTGTTCGCGACGTAAACCGTGTTGGTCACGGGGTTGACAGCAATCGCGGTTGGATTCGCGCCCACGGCGATTGGAGACCCAGCCGTGGCTCCGCTGATGGGCGTGACAGTATTGCTGCCATAATTCGCGACGTAAACCGTGTTGGTCGCGGGGTTGATAGCAATCGCGGTTGGATTCGTGCCCACGGCGATTGGAGACCCAACCGTGGCTCCGCTGATGGGCGTGACAGTATTGCTGCCGTAATTCGCGACGTAAATCGTGTTCGTCACGGGGTTCACGGCAAGCGCTGCCGGATTCGTGCCCACGGAAATTGCAGTCCCAGCTATATTGGTCGCTCCGTTGATCGGGGTGACGTTCGCACTGCCTTTGTTCGCCACGTAAATCGTGTTTGTGACCGGGTTCACGGCCACAGCCACGGGATCGCTGCCGACGGAGATCGTCGATGTCACCAAGCCAGTGGCGCCGTCGATCACGCTCACCGTGCCGTCTGAAGAATTGAGCACGTAGATCGTATTTGTCAGAGGGTTTGTGGCTGCTGCTGCGGGAGCATTGCCGACGCCGATCGTGCCTGTCACGCTTTGCGCGAATGCAGTTGCGCCAAGAATCAAGACGGCAATGAAAAGCAGCACGGCTTCACGGACAAAGCGAAGCGGGCGCTTCTCGAATTGGTGCAGAATTCCTGAGTCGCTGGATGCTGGGGAAATTTCTAATTCCAGCGAGTGCGACGTTGGTACGCCGCGCAACGAATTCATAGTACGCTCCCGAAGGGGAGGGGAGGCTTCTGGCGGGCCATCAGCTTTCAAAGCGATGGAACCTCGCGGTTGACCTTGGGTTAGTTTACTCGGAGCGCCAACCGACGCAAGAAAAAACTGAAGTTCGCGGCGGCAAGGCCTATGACCGTGAATCTCATTTTTGACTTCAAGAATGGCTGTTAGCATCCCTCTATTTCGCCTTCTCGCAAAGTGTGGAAAGATTTTCATCTAAAGCGCACTGGTTTGGTCTGCGACCCGCACAAAAGCCGCGCGAAACGCCCCATCTCCGTTTTTGCGGGCCAGTAGTCGGTGGGACCGGACCCTGGTGGCGGATGTTGCGCTTGACCGGGCAGCTTTCACAAGCAATCTGGGACTTACGGTAAAATCGGCTTTGTGCACCGGACGGATAACATGGCCCGAAAAGTTCTTTGCGGTCGGCAGGGCTATTCTCCTTCCTAGTCGTTCCGAACTTACTAAGTAACAGCCGACTTGCGAAGCGGCTGGGTGGCTAAAAGCGACATGCGCCGGCTATCCAACTCCGTGAGCGCTTGCTCAACCTTGTGCAGGGCTTCGGGTATCGGAATGTCCTCCAGGAGGTCGAGTAGAAAACAAAGTTCGGAATGCTTGCCGGGATCAGATTCAGTTGGTTCTACATCTGCCTGTTTTTCCTGTCGTTCCCTAACCGCCTGGTGCAATGCGTTTAACCCAACGGACGGTCCCGCCTTCGCGGTTACCTGAACTCGCGCGCAGGCGTACCCGTCGTGAAAGCCGTACAACCAACAATCCACTTGCTCTCCTCCAGCAACAATCAGGGACACTCCCAACGGTTTGACACCGATCTGATCTGGCAACTCGGAGAGAAGCAAACCCTGCAGCAGTCTTTTCGGAATTGCCACTTCCGGCGGATCTTTCCGAATCAAGAAAGACTGGCCGGCTGCTACGATCTCCGTCTGCCCATCGGCCCGCTGCTGGATCGCGATCTGCATAATTCCTCGCTATTAGCAGACAGGAAGGGGCGGAAGTCAACAGAGATACGGTAAAGTTACGGTAACCTGGTTGTGTTTTCAGCAGCTTGGAGGGGCTGGACCGCTGGTTGACGTCGAAGCGAGGCGAGCCTAACGCTAAACAGGGCGGTGGATGCCGCAAAGTTTTGCCTGGAAGAGGGGTTCGGAGTGATACGCATCCCAGGCAGCGTTGAACTGGAGCTCCAAGCAGGCGGGGGAATGCTGCTTGATCGCTTCATAAGGCCGAGGTCAGAGGTCAGATTGCAGAGGTAAGAAACCCGTGGGACGTATCATGACTTTACCCTTGCAATCTGACCTCTAACCTCTGACCTTTCGTAAATCTGGCCAAGTAACAAAGAGAATGTCCGCGTCGTTTCCCGCGGAGGAAAGCCTACTTCCAGAAGTCACATCAGCCTCGCGTACTCTGCCTTGGCTTCTTTCAGGACGGGGATGTCGGGATCGGCATCTTTCCAGAGCGTGAGAAAATCTTTGTAGGCGGCGAGCGCGCGCACGCGGGCGGCGTCGGCCTCCGCACCCTGCGAAGCTTTAAACTGCACGACGTTCGCACGAGCCACTCCCAGATGTGCCAACGCTCCCGTCCAGCAGTTCCAAACGATGCCGCTGTGGTCGATGATTTTCTGAAACTCAGTAGCTGCAGCTTTGCTTTGCCCTGCCGCCAAGTACGCCTCACCCCGCACATACACGGGATAAAGGCAGGAAATGTTATGGATGAACTGAATTTGCCCCAATTCGAATGGCAAAGCAACCTGCAGGGTAGCAATGGCGGTGGCGGGGTCTTTTCTATTCAGTGCCAATTGTGCCCGCGTGGCAGGCAGCCAAAGCGACTGAATCTGAGTATGGAGTGGAAATCGTTTCCCTAACTTTTGTGCCAAGGATTCGGCTCTTACCTTATCGCCCGCCATGGCTAACGCAATCGCGGCTTCGCTCTCGACGCCAGGACTCATGGGAGCCAGTTTCAAGGCCTTTGCCGCCGACTGGCGCGCTTCCACAGGGTTGCCGTAGGCGGCTTCTTGCAGAGCAGCGTTCGCCAGATAGATTGCTCCGTTTTCTTTGCTGTCCGCATGGACTGCGGAATCGACAGCCTGCTGGGACAGTTCCCGTGCCTTGCTCAGGTGGCCAGCGTAAGCCTCGGTGTCAGAAGCGAGTGCGAGCCCCCAGTCTTCGTAATCAGCCTTGCCAACAAGCCACCGTTGCTGTTCCGTCATCCCCCTGGAATCCCCTGCGAAAAAGGCGAGAGCATAGAGAATCGTGTGGAACACCGAATGATCCATTTTTTGCGCCTGCGCGTCGTGGATAATCTGGCGCGCTTCGTCAAAATGCTGCAGGGCGATGGCATCGTTGGCGAGATTGCCATACGAACCTGCACGAACCGGTGTGAGGCGGATATTTTGGCGAGTGACGTCCGCGGCTTTCTCATACTGTCCTTGTAAGGCATACACCAGGCCCAGATTGTTGTACGCGGCGCTGCGGAGCGGGTAGCTCGTAATTTGTTCCT
>JBEKWX010000232.1:0-6450 GCA_049512675.1 Terriglobales bacterium
TTAGCCTTGCAACGTGGCAGCCGCAACCTGCTCTAATAAGGACCATGCACTTGCTTGCGATCGTCCTGCTGGCATCGAAGAAGAGCGCCCTGCGATGGCTGATCCATCTCGGCGGCCCCAGCCTGATTTTGCTGGGCTTGGTCGATAACTCGGTCATCCCTCTGCCGGGCAGCACGGACATCGTCACCATTCTGCTCGCCGCCCACCATCGCGAACCGTGGGGCTACTACGCAATCATGGCGACCGCGGGAGCTGTCCTGGGCGGCTATCTTACTTACCGCATGGCTCGCAAAGGTGGTAAGGAAACTTTGGAAAAAAGGTTCTCGAAGAGGACGACCAAGAAGGTTTACGCAATTTTTGAACGCTGGGGCTTCGCAGCGGTCGCGATTCCCTGTGTGCTTCCGCCGCCGTTTCCCATTGTGCCCATGCTTTTGGCAGCCGGCGCCATGCAGTATCCCACCCGGAAGTTTCTGACCGCTCTGGCCGTGGGGCGCGGCGTTCGGTTCGCCATCCTCGCTTATCTCGGGTACCACTACGGACGGCACATTGTGAAGTTTTTCGCGCTGTACTACTGGCCCGTGCTTATCGCCCTGATCGCTTTCTCAGCGCTGGGCGGGCTGTATGGCCTGTACCAGTACAAGCGCAGCCAGCCTTCGGGCGTTTTCGGTAAACTCGCCTCCACCGTCTCTCACCAGCTAAAATAGTTATTACCGTGGGGTGAAGAGGATGTCCCTGACCAAACAGCAAGCTTTGGAGATGTTTCGGTCCGACGACCTGATTGGGATTGGCATGGAGGCGGACGCGCTCCGCCGCAAGCTGCATCCTGAAGGCGTTGTGACTTACATCATCGACCGCAACATTAATTACACCAATTTCTGCACCGAATATTGTACGTTCTGCGCGTTCTATCGTCCGCTGAAGGGGCCGGCGGCGAAAGAAGGTTACATCCTCGATTTCGACACCATTCACGAAAAAATTCGCGAGACCGTCGAACTCGGTGGCACGGGAGTCCTGATGCAGGGCGGGCTGCATCCCGATCTCAAGATCGACTGGCATGAGCGGATGCTTAGCGGCATCAAGCAGCGCTTTCCTAAAGTCCACCTGCACTGCTACTCCGCTTCGGAAATTTTGGCGATTGCCGAGTACAGCAATCTGAGCGTGCGCGATACCATTGCGCGCCTGCGCGACGCCGGCCTTGATTCGATCCCGGGTGGCGGCGCTGAGATTCTTGACGACGAAGTCCGCTACAAAATTGCGCGCTTGAAATGCCTGACCGCCGATTGGCTGCTGGTGCATCGCACCGCGCACCAACTCGGCATGAGGACGACTGCGACCATGATGTTTGGCGTCGGCGAGTCCATCGAACACCGCATCAACCACTTTCAGTGTCTTTACGATTTGCAGCAGGAGACGGGCGGGTTCACGGCGTTCATCCCGTGGAGCTTTCAGCCGGCGAACACCGCGCTCGGCGGCCGCCACTGGGATGAGGCCACGGCGGTGGAATATCTGAAGCTACTGGCAATTTCGCGGCTCTATCTTTCTAATTTTCTGAACGTGCAGTCCAGTTGGGTAACACAAGGATTGAAAGTCTGCCAGATGGGCTTGCGCTTCGGCGGCAACGACGTGGGCTCGGTGATGCTGGAGGAGAATGTCGTCCGCGCCGCAGGCGTGACCAACTGCACAACCGAAGAAGAATTGCGGCGCATCATACGCGATGCGGGTTTCCGTCCGGCGCAGCGGGATACGTTGTACCGGCAATATTTTCTGAACTGAGCAAAGCCCATTGAGACGTTCAATTCTCTAATGATGCGCTCACTCGCCCTCGCCTTTTTCCTCGTTAGCTCGTTATCGCTGGCGAGCGCGCAGCAGTCCCCAACCGCGGCGAGCGCTCCCTCCATTGCAGGAACTATTGCCGGCACGGTGGTGAAGGAACCGGGCAGTCAGCCGCTCAAGAAAGTAGTGGTGCAGGTCATCGCCGAAGACCAGAAACAGGGCGGAAATTACACCGCCACGACCGACGCCGACGGCCATTTCCGTGTTGAGAAGGTACGGCCCGGGCGTTACCGGCTCTATCTCGAGAAAACCGGGCTTGTCGGGGTGAATGCACGCGGGCTCAAATCTGACGTCAATGTTCTCACGGTTGCTGCCGGGCAGACGGTGGAAGATCTGCTGTTGCGAATGTCGCCGACGGCCATTCTCAGCGGCCGCGTCACGGACGAAGATGGCGACCCGATGTCCGGTGTCAGAGTGGTCGCGCAGAAGAGAGTCCCAGGAAAAGCAGCGCGCGAAAACGCTGGGAACGAGACGACGAACGATCTGGGCGAATACCGTCTCTCTGATTTATTTCCCGGCCAATACTGGGTTGTGGCCATGCCGCCTCCCGACTTCCGCGATTACGAGAAGCAGCCGGAAAAATCGGCGCAGAGCGAGGCCCAGCCCGATACCCGTTATGTCACCACCTACTATCCGGGCACAAGTGACGCCATGCAGGCCTCAGCCATAACGCTGAAGGCAGGCG
This sequence comes from Terriglobales bacterium, assembly GCA_049512675.1. Classification (GTDB taxonomy): domain Bacteria; phylum Acidobacteriota; class Terriglobia; order Terriglobales; family Acidobacteriaceae; genus Acidiflorens. Next base: position 2,519 of record JBEKWX010000232.1, read on the forward strand.
ACGACATGCCGGTCAACTTCACGCTGGTGCCGGGAAGAGCGTATCGCATTCGCGGAATCGTTGCGGGCGCGCCCGCCGGCGTGAAGTGGGCAGTGTATTTGCTTTCCAATGGGGGGGATTCGCTCCGGTCGAGTGGAGTGGAGCCCGATGGCCAGTTCGAAGTACGCGGCGTAGCTCCGGGATCGTATCTACTAAAGGTGTGGTCAGGCACGGATTCGCAGTCGCTCACGACGCGGCAGGAAATCAGCGTCGTCGCCGGAGATGTGGATGGCGTAAGACTGGTTCCCCAGCCTTCTTTCACGCTCTCCGGCCATCTCCGCATCGAAGGCAGCGCGTCGGGAGAGGTCACGCAATACACCGCAAACTTGCGCCAGGCCGAGTTGCCCGGTTATATGGGTTCTTTCATGGCGCAGGACTCGTTTGGGCAGAACGCGAACGTGGATCGCATGGGCAACTTTACGTGGAAAGAGGTGAACCCTGGCGACTACATCGTGCAGGTTTACGGAGGCGACGGGCAGGGCTTCTTCCTGAAGTCGGCGACGCTCGGCGGACGAGATATCGCAGCCGGATTCACAGCCAGCGGGCCGGCGACGCTTGATCTGCTGGTCAGCACCAAGGGAGGCACGGTCGAGGGAGAGGTGCTCGAAAAGGAAAAGGATGTGGACCCTGATTGTATAAACGATGATCATGTAAACGATGATCATCCCGTGGCCAACGCCACGGTGGTGGCCGTGCCGGAAGAAAAATACCGCAAGGTTCCCAATCGCTTCGCGACCGGATCGACCGATCAGCATGGACGCTATATGATTCGTGGCCTTGCTCCGGGCAACTACACGCTCTACGCCTGGCAGGATGTGGAAGATAGCATCTGGCACGACCCCGACTTCCTGAAGTCGCAGGAAGCGAATGGCGCGGCGCTGAAAGTGGAGGAGGGCTCTCACCAGACGGTCGAACTGAAGCTTAGTTCGGCGGGCGAGGAGTGGCGGTAAGGCTTGTGTGGCGGCGGGGCAAAGCCCCATCCCAACACGGCTGGCGGACGCAGACTGATCAGGTACAATGCTTGCGCTGCCGTTTTTCCTTTTGCCTCATGGTGCTGTTGAGTTCATGGATTTGACGCTCACTTCTTCCCCGCCGGCCCTGATCCTAATCCTTGCCTCCAAGGGCTTGGCGCACTACCTTCGCCAGCACTTTCTGGACAAAACTTTTCAGGGCCTTTACCAGGTCAATGCTTTTGATCTGGCGCTGCTGATTCCCTACTTCATCGTGCTGATAATCCTGGCGGCGTACGGAGCGCACCGCTACTGGCTGGTCTATCTTTATTACAAGCATAAAGCGAAGAAAACGACGGAACCCCCCGCTCATTTCGACGAACTGCCGCGCGTCACCGTGCAGTTGCCGATCTTTAACGAGCAATACGTGGTGGAACGGCTGCTCGACGCCGTCTGCCGGCTCGAGTACCCGAGAGAAAAACTCGACATCCAGTTGCTCGACGATTCGACCGATGAGACCGTTGAGGTTGCCCGCATTCTGGTGGAGCGCTACGCCGCCTTGGGAAATCCAGTCGTCTACCTGCACCGCGACAATCGCGAGGGCTACAAGGCGGGCGCTTTGGAAGCAGGATTGAAAACGGCAAAGGGCGAATTCGTTGCCATCTTTGACGCCGATTTTGTTCCGCCATCCGATTTTCTAATGAAGTGTATCCACCACTTCACCGACCCCAAGGTGGGCATGGTGCAGACTCGTTGGACGCACATCAACCGCAACTACTCGTTGTTGACCCAGGTCGAAGCTATTCTGCTCGACGGCCATTTCGTGCTGGAACACTCGGGCCGGTCACGCAGCGGCGTTTTCTTTAACTTTAACGGCACGGCCGGCATGTGGCGGCGCTCGGCCATTGACGAAGCCGGCGGCTGGGAGCACGACACGCTCACCGAAGACACCGATCTTTCCTATCGGGCGCAGCTCAAAGGATGGAAGTTTCTTTATTTGCAGGACGTCGAATGTCCGGCCGAACTGCCGGTGGAAATGACCGCATTCAAGACGCAGCAGGCGCGCTGGGCCAAGGGGTTGATCCAGGTCTCCAAGAAAATACTTCCCAAGGTGTTCGCGAGCGACGCATCGCGACATGTGAAAATCGAAGCCTGGTATCACTTGACGGCCAACCTCAGCTATCCGCTGATGATAGTGCTCTCGGTTTTGCTGCTGCCCGCCATGGTTATTCGCTTTTATCAGGGATGGTTCCAGATGCTCTACATCGACCTGCCCCTGTTCATGGCTTCGACGTTCTCTATTTCCAGCTTCTACTTGGTTTCGCAGAAGGAACTGTTTCCGAAAAGCTGGCTGCGCTCGCTGCTCTACCTGCCACTGTTGATGTCGTTGGGAATCGGGCTGACTATCACCAATACGATTGCTGTGTTGGAAGCGCTGGTGGGCAAGCAGACCGCCTTCGCCCGCACTCCCAAGTACCGCGTCGAATCGAAGAAGGACAGGGTCGGCGCAAAAAAATACCGCAAGCGTCTGGGATGGGTTCCGTGGATTGAACTCCTGATCGGAACCTATTTCGCGCTGGCGATCTTTTACGCCATCGACAACGAGAATTACTTCACGGTTCCCTTCCTGTTCTTGTTCGTGATCGGTTATTGGGTCACCGGACTGATGTCACTGCTGCAGGGGCGATTCACCGGACTCTCGGTAGGTTCGGAAACCCACACCAAGCCATTTCCGGTCGGCGTGTAGATTATTGAATCATTGAGCCATTGAATCATTTAGTCATTGAACCACCTGAACTTCAGACAGGAAATGATCCGATGATTCAATAGCTCAATGATTCAATGATTTCCCTCGCACCAAACTAACTAACAATCGAGCCGCGGCGCGGTGCTACGCTGGTACCGCTCTGGTTTCTCGCATGTACCTCCGCGCGAGGCGTTGCAGGGAACCAATCTCAAAAAGCTTTTGCGGACCGTCGAAGCGCTGGCGGATCTGGGGCCCGAACTAACGGCGGACCGCGACTTCCGCGAAACGGCTCGCGCCATGCTGGCCGCCGTGATGGAGGCGTCCGGCGCGCGCGAGGCTGTCCTGTTTTCGTTCAGCGAACGGCCTTCCCTGCTGACCTCGGTCGATGCGCAAGGATTCGCGCTGCTACCGGAACCGTCGCTGATACCTCTGCTTCCCCGCCACGTGCACACTCTGACTGCGACCGCAGGCCCGGTACTGCTCAACAGTTCCACCTACGATGTCTTTCTGAGTTCGAACGGCAATGTCGCGCCCGAACTGTTCAAGTGCATTTGCCCACTCAAAGTTCGGGGAAAACTGGCGGGAGTGATCGCCCTGGGACGCCTGCCCGGCGAAGCGGTGTACGAAGAAGACGCGCTCGACGCTTTTGAAATGCTGAGCCACTACGTGGCCCTGGCCATTCAGAATCACTCTCTCGGCCAGACGCTGGCCCAACGGGTTTCGGAAAACCTGCGGCTGCTGGCCTCGCTGCACGGGTTCTACGACAACGCGCTCGAAGCCTTCGCCACCGCCATCGACGTCAAACACGTCAACATTCATGGACACTCGCTGCGAGTCGGCCGCTACGCACAAGCCATCGGCGAAGCACTGGGCATGGACCCGACCGACGTTGCCTCACTGCGGTCGGCGGCCTATCTGCATGACATCGGCATGGTTGCCGTCGATAAACGGCTGCTCGGAAAAGCGGCGGAGCTCAACGAGCAGGAATCCCACGAGATGCGGGACCACACGATCATCGGGCATCAGATCGTCAGCCAAGTGCAGTTTCCCTGGCCGCAGATACCGGAAATCGTACGCTGGCACCATGAGCGCGCCGATGGGTCGGGATACCCGGACGGCTTGCATGGGGACGAAATACCGCAAGCGGTGCGCATCGTGGCCCTGGCCGAGACCTTTGACGCCATGACCAGCGAACG
>JBEKWX010000233.1:0-6604 GCA_049512675.1 Terriglobales bacterium
ATCTGCACAAAACGCATGTTCTGCTTGGTCACGGCTTCGGCGATCGCTTCCGCATCGATGAAGTCGTTCTTGTTCGACTTGCGGTACGGCTTCACAAACTGCGCCGGGATCAGCCGCACCTGGTGACCTTGTTCTCGCAGTGCGGTTCCCACAAAGTGCGCTCCGGCGCAAGCCTCCAGACCAATCAGCGCGGCCGGCAGGTTCGCCGTATAGGCCAGCAGTTGCGGGCGAGAGAACTTCTTACGCAGCAGAACTTTGTTGCGTTCTCCCAATGCAACCAGGTGAAAGGTGGTCTTGCCCAGATCGATGCCGATGGATGCGATGTTCATGCGATGTTCATGGGATGATCCTCCTGATGTAAACTGCCGAGCCAAATCCTACTCGGCGGCGGACCATCTCATTAACCCCCGTCCCGAGGTCAATGAGTGCTATCGCGTATTTCGCCAACAACCCGATGTTCCCGCCCATACGCCGCCCTCGTTAGGTCAACAATTGGGTCAAATATTCAACGCCGGGTTTTTGCCCCTTTATGCACACAGGATGGGTCGATTCTGGCCGTGCCAGTGCGGATGGCAAACCGCATGGAGTGCTCCGATAGAAAAATCGTTTCACAATGCCGCGCACGGGCCAAATGGGTATACACTGGGTGCCGTTTTCGAGGTCAGTAAGGAAATTCCGGTTAAAGGAGACCCTCCGATGAAAAGCGTGAAACTCACCGTTTTGGCGCTAGTCGCCATCTGCTCACTCCTCGTGCTACCGGCTTGGAGCCAAGGCGGGAATGTCGAGCAACAAATCGCGGCGCTGTCAGTCGAGTTGGATCAGGCGTTCGGCAAAGCCGACATTGGCTGGCTGGAGAAGAATTTCGCCGATGAATTCACCGCAGTTCACAGCAACGGCAAGCTGGCGAACAAGGCGCAGGAGATCGACAACGTCAAGACCGGCAATCTAAAGTGGGCAACTGTTGATGTACACGACCAGAAGATTAATGTCATTGGAGACACGGCGGTTCTCGTCAGGCTGACTTCTTCGACAGGGACGGTCGGCGGGAACCCATATAGCGCCGACTTCCGAAATACTGAGGTATGGGTGAAGCATAAGGGAAACTGGAAGATGGTCGCGTTCCAGTCAACACGAGTACCGACGAGCCAGTAAACCTGCCTATTTGGCTGATGGCTGACGGCTTTCTTGCTACATTTCCAGTTCATGCCCACCACCACCTACCTCGAAGCCATCCGCCAGGGAATCTGGGAGGAGATGGAGCGCGACCCGACTGTGTTTTGCCTGGGCGAGGACATCGGCATTTACGGCGGCGCCTTCAAAGTCACCGACGGCTTCATTGACCGCTTCGGACCCGAGCGCGTGATTGATACGCCGATTGCGGAGTCGGCCATCATAGGCGCTGCTTTCGGCGCGGCGCTTACCGGATTGCGCCCCGTGGCCGAGTTCCAGTTCATGGATTTCATCGGCTGCGCCTTCAATCAGATCGTCAATATGGCCGCGAAGGCGCACTACCGTTGGGGAGCGCCGGCGCCGCTGGTGCTGCGCGGTCCAAGCGGCGGGAATGTGCATGGCGGCCCGTTCCATTCGCAAAATCCGGAGATGTGGTTCGTGCACGCCCCCGGCCTGAAAGTTGTTTGTCCGGCGACGGCCTACGATGCCAAGGGGCTTATCAAGGCGGCGATCCGCGACAACAATCCGGTGATTTTTTTCGAGCACAAATATCTATACCGCAGAATCAAAGAAGAAATTCCCAGAGACGACTACGTGGTTCCGCTGGGCAAGGCGCGGGTCGCGCGCGAGGGGCATCATCTCAGCGTGATCACTTACGCTGCCATGCTGTATACCGCGCTCGAAGCCGCGGAGATCCTCAGCAAAGAAGGAATCGAAATCGAAATCCTCGACCTGCGTACGGTCTCGCCGCTTGATCGCGCGGCGATTACGGCCACCGTGAAGAAGACCAACAAAGTCATCGTTCTTCACGAACACGCGCGCACCGGGGGATTGGCAGGAGAAATTTCCGCGATCATCAACGAAGAAGCCTTCGACGACCTCGACGGCCCGATTGTCCGCCTGACTTCGCTCGACACGCCGGTTCCGTTTTCTCCACCGCAGGAGGAATTCTTCCTTCCGAAAGTATCCGACCTGGTGCGTGAGGCCCGCCGGCTGCGGGCTTACTGACCTCCGCGCTCTCGGCTCACGCCTCAGCCAATCATGCCTTCCGCTGCCGTCTGCGCTGCTCTCCTGTTATATATAGAAAGAGCGGGCCTGATCTCCCAGGTTCTCTGAGGCTCTGAAATGCGTAACTTCATTCTGGGCGTTGTCATCACCATTCTGGTTCTGCTGATTGGCGGCCTGGGCTTCGCCCTGCTGGGCTTTTTGCCGACTCGGTCCAACGTGGCTCCTCCTGCGATGGAACACCATATCGCCATGAGCGCGCTCGACAATTCGGTGGAGCGCCATGCTCCCCGCTTGAACAATCCCGTACCGCCCACGGACGAGAATCTGATCGCGGGCCTGAAGATCTTCGCCATGAATTGCGCACTTTGCCATGGCGGCATCGACCGCCAGCCCTCGGCTCTGGAGAAATCGTTCTATCCGCCGCCGCCGAACTTCATTCTTCACCCCCCGGATGATCCGGAATGGCACATCTTCTACGTGATTCACAACGGCGTCCGCTATACCGGCATGCCCGCCTGGGATCGGACGCTCTCGGAGCCGGATATATGGAAGGTCACGGCGTTTCTTACCCGCATAGACAAGCTGCCGCCTGCGGTTCAGGACTACTGGAAGAAATCCACCGGCGTGAACGCTCCAACCGGCGAGCCGGAAGAACACGACCACAAGTAGTAGGAAGGTTGTGTGGAGGCGGGGCTCTGCCCCGCCAGGACGGGATGGAGCCCCGTCCCTACACAGACCCTACCCTGGCGGATAGCTAAAATTTATGGTGAGCACGGTTTGAGTTGCGGCAGCGTGGCCGTTGACCGTGTAGGGTTGGAATCGCCACTGCTTGACTGCGGCGATCGCCGCCCGGCCCAGAATAAAATATCCCCGCACAATTTTCAGATCCTCAACCGTGCCATCGCGCCCAACCCGCGCCTGCAGTATCACCGGTCCGTGAAGTTTCTGCGCTAACGCTTCCGGTGGATACACCGGATCGACGCTGTGAACCAGCAGGGCCCGCGCTGCTTCTTCGCTCACCGCGACGGGTTCGCTGATTTGCTGAATGGCAGGCGGCGGTTGCGGCGCGGAGACCGGCATCATCTGCGCCGGACTCACCGCCACCACAAGCGGCGGGGCAATCGGCGGCGAGTTTCTCATGCTTTCGGGAATCGCCGCTCGTTCCACGCGGATGGGCGCCGGGTCCTGATGCGCAAACACCGGCACGGGCAGCGGAAGATCCGGAGCCTTTGGTAAAGGCATGCGCGCTTCCGTCATCGTGGACTCGGTTGCAACCACCCCCAGCGCGGGTGGCTTTGCATTGGGACTGGGATTTCTGCTGAAGTACGCATCCTGCTGCGCGTCGCTCCCGGCGGAACCGACGGGTAACGCCCCGGTTTGGTTCTGATAAAAAAGCGCCGCCACTGATTCCCGCAAAACACGGTACATTCCCTCCGGCGTCTGCGACAGATATTCGATGCCTTGGCGCGATCTCCAGAGGAAAAAGGCGGCCGCAAGCACTAGCAGCGCGGCGCAAGCTCCGCGGAACACTGGCCTGTGACTACGCCCCTGAGGTTCTTCCTGGTATGTGTCACTCGCAATTTGGCCGTTGCCGTCCGCTGCATCCGCTTCCGGGTAACCGGCTGGCGGATCTTGCGGAACTTGCTCCGGCGCATCGGCGCTGTCGGCAGCTGTGATCGGACCTTCGCTGCTCGCGTCGGCTTGCCTGGACGACTCTTCAGCATCCTTTGCGCTCAACGGTTGCATCTGCTCGAGCGCCTTCTCCAGCACGGCGTCGGCTTCCTCGGCAGAAATTGGACGAAAGACCAGAAAATCCAGCCGGTTATCGCGCAGTTCCGCTGGCGTGGGGTCGCGATCGACGACGGCAATGGCCACCGTCTGGCGATTCGGCGCGGACTCGCGAGCGCGCTTCAACAGGAAGCTCGCCTCCGGCTGATCAGCCCAGTCCGCGATCACGCATGAAAAGGCCCGCGTCTTCCCTTTTTCGATGGCTGTAAAGATGTCGGAACAGACTTCAACGCGGATCCCTGTACTTTCGCAGGCCGTCTCCAGGGCGGCGTTCGTCTCGGCGTTTTTTGAAAACAACAGGGCGCGGAAGGCCATCGCGGCAACAGCTTATCGGGATTTCCGTCACCGCGACAGGTAACCAGTGGGTAGTGCGCGCCCGGAATCTGGCCGTCCCGCTCGTAAACCCAGGATTCCTAGAGCCAGGATTCCATTCCAGCACGGTGACCTTCGTAACCCGCCGCCCGTCCCACCGTAACAATGTCAGATCTCAGCCCAGTCTCCGGATAACCCATGGCGCAGCATCTGGTGCCGTTCCTGCATGTCTTGCTGCCGCTCCTGCATCTTCCGCTGAAAATCCTGCAGCTTCTTATCCAAGTGTCTCAAGCCCATGTCGCTCGAACGCAACGCCTGCTGCGCTTTCTGCATGATGGCCGGACCCACTCGGGCGAGTACCTCCTCTCCGGCGCGGTTGATCGCCTGCTCGGTCTCCAAGCTGAGTTCGGGGCAGTCAAAGCTGTCTTCCTGCAGGCTGCCGGAGTCCTTCTTTTCGGGAAGAGTCAGCGTCAGGGTCTGCTCTTTCTTCTCGCGCATCACCGTCACGGACGCCGCGCCGCCCGACGACGACCGCAGAGCATGCGTGAAATCGGATGAATCGTGCACCGGCTGGTTGTTGACCTTGACGACCACATCGCCGGCACGGAATCCGGCCTTTTCCCCGCGGCTGCCTTTTTCCACCGAGCGCACCAGCACGCCCTTGCCGCTCTTGACCCCAAAGAATTCTCCCAGTTGTGGACTAAGGTTTTCTACCATCAGTCCGCTGCGCATCCCGGAGTGGACGACAACTACCGAGACGGGCAAGTCGAAGTCCGGCAAGTCCGGCATCTTGGGCATCTTTGGCATCTCGAACTTACCGTTCTGATCCCACCCCGTCGACTTGTGCCGGTCGGCGAGTTGCACCTTGATTGTCAGTGGTTGACCGTCGCGGCTGATGCCGAGACTTACGACGCGGCCGGGCGGGGTTTCCCTAATCATCCGGCGCAATTGGGCGGCACTCTCCACCGCGGCCCCGTTTAGGCTTACGATGACGTCGTGCTCATGCAGCCCGGCTTTTCCGGCGGGAGCGTCCTGGTCGACCATGGTGACCTCCGCACCGTGCTCTTCCTTGAGCTTCAATTCTCCCAGCCGCTCCGGAGAAACGTCGGCGATGTCCACGCCGAGATAGGAAGATGCGCCGCCTTCCTCCGCGTCGTAGCTCCAGTCCCAGCTTGCGCCCATGCGATTAGAGCTCGACTCTTCGTTCAGTTCCGCTGGTTGCGCGCTGGCGACCAGCGTAAGAAGAAACGTGCAAAGCAGGAAACGATGGATCATAGACCCTCCCGAATAGAGTCGTTGGTCGTTAGTCGTTGGTCGTTAGTCGTTGGCAAACTTTGGCAGTCGGCAGCCAAAGGCCGAACGACTAACGACTGACGGCTGACGACTGTTTTTCATCCCGCTAGCGACTGACGCGGCGGAAGCTTACATTCCCCGAATTCGTTCGCACCTTCAGCACCGGTCCGCCACCATTTAATTGACCTTCTGCAGTCACTGTTTTCGGCCCATACGGTCCGCCTTCCGTGGACACGCGAATATCAGAGAAGTCGCTGTGGATGGTGTGGCCATTGCCCATTTCGATCTCCGCTCGAATGGAGATCGCCAGGTCATTCGCCAGATAGACAGTGATGTCGCCGGCCGAGGTTTCAAGCGTGGAATTGCTGCGACTGGCGGCGCCGCTCGATGAGAGCAGCTTCACAATGATTCCGCCAGCCGACGTTTCCGCCTGCACCGAGGTCGCTCCGTCCAATTGAATACTGCCTCCACCCGTCTCGGCCCGCACCCGCCCTTTCGCGGAAGCCAGCCGGATGCTGCCCGCGCCGGTCTCAATTTCCGCCGCGCCTCCGATCTCGCCTAGGTCCACGCTCCCGCCGCCGGTCGTGGCTTTCACTGGCCCGCTGCATTTGTCCACCCGAATACTGCCTCCGCCCGTCTCCAGCACCGCGCCTTGCAGGCCGGAAAGAACGACAACGCTTCCGCCTCCACTTTCCGCCTTGATCTCGCCCTTGGCGGATGCAACCTTGATGTTTCCTCCGCCCGTCTCCAGAGTCACCTTGCCTTCCACGCTGCCCACCTCAATCGAGCCCCCGCCGGTTTCCGCCGTCACCTCGCCGCCGATATCATCCAGGTGAATACTTCCACCACCACTCTCGAGTTCGACACGTCCGGCAATCCCGGCCGCGTCTACGCTGCCGCCCCCGGTCTCAACCTTGGCGGACTGCAAGTTCCGCGGCACATTGATGACAAACTCATCGGAGCACTTGGAATCCCGCCGGCTCAACTCCGCCACGATCCACGCCGTGTCTCCCTTTACAGAGGTGTTGATCTT
>JBEKWX010000234.1:0-6360 GCA_049512675.1 Terriglobales bacterium
CGAAGCTGTTCCGGCTTGAGGCCTTCAGTTTCCGCCAGCGTCTTCACCAGATCGTCATTCAGCCAGAACGAATAGCGCCCGCCCTGCGGGAGGATGGCGGCCAGCGCCTCGCGCGCCGAAGCAGCCGGCCCGAGCGGGTTTTCGTTGGCGTCAATCTTGACGCCATCCATCGGCAAGCTCTCCCGCGCGGCGTAAGCGAGCATAGGTTCAGTGACGATGCGCAATGCCAGCGCCGCCGAAGCGGCGGCAGACAAGCTGAGAAACGAACGGCGGGATGCGGGAGGAAGGCTGAGACGGCTAGCCATCATTCACCTCGTGGGCGCAATCTTACCGCAAAATCGGGCTCGGATTCGACGGCAAATTAACCCTGCAATGTTCGTATCAGGGCATGCCTTCAGGCATGCCATAAGCCTGCTTTATGAGTACGCCTTTAGGCGCTGGATTTGGGCGCTCGAGTTTCACCACAGGCTGCCAGCTGGCGGCCTTTGTCCAGCCCCAGAGGTGGGATTCACTAATTTGCCAATAGCTGCCGCACGACAGCGATGTCGTCGTTGAGATCTTGAGTCATGCGGGCGGCTTGGGACTGCGCCGCACGCGCCGCCTCGGCCTGTCCGCCGATCTCGAGGGCTTGCGCCAGAAGCAGATAGCCCACCGGCGATGACTGCAACTCGACCGACCGTTCGTAGTCCTTGGCAGCCCGTGCGATGTCGCCCGCCCGCTGTGCCAGCAAGCCCAGCCCGCGATAGGCTGACGAGTTCGCCGGCTGCTCCTTCAGAGCGGCCTCAAAGTCACGCTGCGCGTTGCCGTACTGTTTCAGCGAGTAATGCGCATATCCGCTGTTGGCTCGCGCAGTAGCCAACAAGGAAGGCGTCTTGGTGAGTTGAACAACTGTCGTATAGCCATCGAGAGCGGCCTGATATTTCCCGTGCATTTGCAGGTAAGTTGCGATATTGAGCGCGGACAGTGGGTCGTCGGGCCGCAACCAGCGTGCCCGCAGAAGATGCGGCAGGGCTTCCTCTACCCTGCCTTGGGTGATCAACGCAGTAGCCAGGTTATCTTCGGCGGTAAAGTTCGCGTCGGTGATTTGGAGCGTGTGGGCCCACAAGGTGACGTTGTCGCTCCAAAAACTCACCTGCCGATGAAGCGCAAATCCTAATGCCAGCAAAATGGCGGCCGTGCCGGCCGCCGCCACCGCCGTGGGAACATGCCAACGTTTTATGAGATCCGCCGCGCCCCAGCAGAGGATTACGAAAATTCCCAGCAGAGGGATATAGGCATAGCGGTCGGCCATGGCCTGAACGCCAATCGGAACCAGTCCGGTCATCGGTACCAGCGTTCCCAGGAACCAAAACCAACCCACAAAGAGAGGGCGGTGCTGCCGAAAGATCACGACGATAGCGGTGATAGCGACAAGGGCGAATGCGGCTAAAATTGCCGCCGGGATGCTGGTCGCAAATCCCGGATGCGGATACACGAGCGCCAGATTGGCCGGCCAAAACGCCTTTCCCAGATATTTGACATACGCGATCGCCGCAGTCGCCAGACGTACCCAGAGCGGGAACTTCGCTCGGGTCACATCCGTCTCCACCATGTAGTTGAACGCCGCCCCCCCCGTCTTCATGGTGATGACCGCGCTCACGGCCGACAGCGCAAACCAGGGCGCCTTCTCCCAAATCAATTTCCAGAAAGAGAGGCCGGCGGGTACGACTGCCAGTTCGCCTCCAACTTCTTCCGGAGGCGCGACACGTTGCGCGAGACGACGCAAGGGCCAGTAATCCAACAGCAAAAGAGCAAACGGAAACGTAATCACTTGCGCCTTGCTCATCAGGCCCAAAGCATAGGCAAGAGTGACGGCCAGGTATCGTCCGACGCCGGGCCGGCGCGTGTACCAGCCATAGGCAGCCAGCGCGAGGAGAAAGAAAAACATGCTGAGGACGGTTTTGCGTTCCGAGATCCACGCCACCGACTCCACATTGATCGGATGCAGAGCGAAGAGCGCGGCGACCCCCAAGCTGCGCCAAGCCAAGCCCGTAGCACTCTCCAAAATCAAAAACAGGAGCATCGCGTTAGCCGCATGGAGAAGCACATTGGTGGTGTGGTAACCCTCCGGGTTCAAGCCGAACATCTGGCAATCGAGCGCATACGAGAGCCAGGTGAGCGGGTGCCAGTCGAAGGCTTTAGGGGTCCGAAAAGCCCAAAGTACGGTGTTCCAGGTGAGTCCGGCGCGAACCTGGGGATTGTCGGTAACGTAAACCTGGTCATCGAAGTTGAGAAACGGAGCGCGAGTGACCGCGTTATAGAGTGCAATTGTTGCCAAAGCAAGCAGAAGACAAAAGATCAATCTCCGCTTTTGCGGAGATCGGAAAAGGTACGACTCAGCCAGCGGCTGGCCGGGCTTCTGCTCCGTGGAATCCATGAACCTATGTGCACCTACGGCAATGACGAGACGATAGCATGAATGAAACAACGGTTCCGCTTACAAAAGTACCCTCCGCAATACACAAATTCCCCTGATTTTGGCAGTTTCGACGCAGGTTGGCTGCGGCTCAGCGTGAAACTAGCTGGCCGCTGGCTGTTCCGCCGGAGAGGCGGCATGCTTATGGCTCGCTTTGTGTTCGCGCCGGATGGCCAGCAGATCTTTATGAAGAAGATCGAGCGCATTCGAGGGTATCTCAGAACCCCACTCGTCGATTTCTTTTTCTTCCCAATGCCCGTTGAGCCGGAGGGCGGCATCGGTCAGGTCCTCGGGAAACGCTTGGCGGTAATTCCCTTCGCGCAGCAGCACACCGCCGACCTGGCGTCCGGTGTGCATTTCATAGATGCGGCGAGTCGAACTGCCGCCGTTATTGATAAACACCAGCAGCACTTCGCCTTCCTCGGCGTAATCCGGACGGTAGAACCATGCCTGCGGCGCATCGGCTTTGGGGCGCGCGCGCTTTCTCCCGGTAACCGTCACGACTTCCTGCTCCGGCTTCACTTCGTTCGCGGGAATGTAGTAATAGATCCTCTGGCAGGAATCGCAGATCACGACCTTCTCGCCAATCCTCACTTCGTTGTAGATCTGCGGCCGCAGCATCACCTGGCAGCCCATGCATTTGTGGTCGCGGACTTCCGCCAGCCCGCTGCCGCGAAACTTCATCACGCGTTCATAGTGGCGAAGCAGATCTTCGGAAATCGCCTGGCGCAGGGCGTCGCGCTTGCCGTTCCACTCGGCCAGCTTCTTCTGGTCTTCCGCGGTGACTCTTCGCGCCTCTTCCTTTTCCTTTTCAATTTCGGCCGTCTCTGCTTTGAGTTCGGCCTCCGCCGCTTTGACTTCCTTTTCCCGCGCGTCGACGTTGACCATCACCTCCAGGATGCGGTCCTCGTTGAGGCGGATCTCCTGCTCGGCAAACTGGATCTCGTGCAGCAGCGCTTTGTACTGATCGTTGGTTTTAACGTCGAGGGACTGATCGCGATACTTGGAAATTTTGCCTTGCAGATCCTTGATATTGGCTTCGAACTTCTTGCGGTTGGCCTCGTCGCCCTTGGCTGCAACCCGCACCTTTTCCAGTTGGGCTTTGGTTCCAGCCAGCTTTTGCTCAATCACTGCCGTGCGTTTCGGCAGCGCCGCGACTTCGTCCTGCAGTCGCCGGATTTCCTTATCCGCAATCTGCAGCTCGAGTAATTTGTCGATGTCAGGAAGCATCGGTTCGAGGAGTCACAGGAATGATTTTAGCATGTGTGGGGACCGGGCTCTGCCCCGTCCCGGCGGGACGAGCCCCGCTACTACACAACCCCGCCCGGCGGTGGTTTATGGTAGCCTGCGAAGTTTGGTCCGGTTCGCAAAGAACCGCACGGAGGCCAGCTTTGAAGCCGAACAATTTTGCCCTTTTGCTTTTGCTCATAATGTTCACCCTCGCCGCTCCCGCACTGTGCCAGCCGGACAGCGCCAGGAAAATCGTCGTCGAGCGCGTCGGCGGCACCGCATTCATTCAGCTGCGCGCGCCCAGTTTCCAGGCGCTTTCGCCCCGGCAGCAGGCCTTGGCGTACTGGCTGACGCAGGCTTCGATCGCCATCGACCCGATTATCTACGATCAGCTCTCCGCCTACGGCCTGCAACAGAAACGCCTGCTCGAGGAAATCTTGGCGCGCCCCAGGGGCATCAACCCGGCCGCGATGGCGAAGATCGCCGAATTTGCGAAACTTTTCTGGGCCAACCGCGGTAATCACAACGAGCTGACGTCGCAGAAATTTTTACCCTCCTTTACTTTTGAGCAGTTGGAAAAGGCCGCCCTGATCGCGCAGCAAAACGGAGCATTTCGGACGGCCTACGCCGACCTCCCGCCGCTGAACAAACCAGCCGACCTAACGCGTGAGCTGGAGTCATTGCGGCCTTCGCTTTTTGACCCCGCGTTTGAGCCCATGATCACCGCCAAGAGTCCGGTGGGAGGAAAAGACACGATCCAGGCCAGTTCGAACACTTTTTATCCGGGCCTGAGCCTGGACGATCTGAAAGGATTCCAAGAAAAGTACCCGCTGGACTCGCGGGTGGTTAAAGCCGCGGCCGGCAAGCTTACCGAACTGGTCTACCGCGCCGGCACGCCCGATGGCAAGATCCCTCCCGGCCTCTATGCAACATTCCTGAAGAAGGCCGTCGCATGCTTCCAGAAAGCGCGCGGCTACGCCGAGCCCGGGCAGGCCGAAGCGATTGACCATCTCATCCGCTTCTACCAGACCGGCGAATACGCAGACTGGGTGGCGTTCGGCACAGCCTGGGTGCAGAACGACGCCACGGTGGACTTTGACAACGGCTTCATCGAGATCTATCGCGACGCTCGCGGTGCCAAAGGAAGCTCGCAGAGTTTTGTCACCGTCACCGACAAGCCCGTCACCACCGCCATGAAAAAACTGTCGGAGAATGCCGCCTATTTCGAACAGAAGGCTCCCTGGGACGCGAAGTACAAGCTCACCTCGTTCAAACTTCCGGTGGTGAAAGCAGTCGAAACCCTGATCGAAACTGGCGATTTCACCGTAATCACGATCGGCGACAATCTGCCCAACGAAAACGAGATCCACGAGAAATACGGCTCCAAGAATTTTCTGTTCACCGGCAGCAGCCGCGCCCTGGACGAAGCCACCGGCAAGTCGGCGGTCGCGGAGTTCGCCGCCGGCCCCGCCCAGATCGAGCGCAGCGCAAAGTACGGCACGGAAGCTGAGGATCTGATGACGGCATTGCACGAGGTCATCGGCCACGGCTCGGGCAAGCTGAGCGAACGCGTCAGCGGCGGAGCTCAATCCTTCCTGAAGGAATATTTCTCCACGCTCGAAGAAGGCCGCGCTGATCTGATGGCGCTGTGGAACGCCTGGGATCCCAAACTGAAAGAACTGGGCCTGATCTCAAACCAGGAAGAAGTGGCCAAGGCCATGTATGACAACGCGGCTATTGCCGCCCTGACCCAACTGCGCCGCATTCCCCGCGGCGACACCATTGAAGAAGACCACGAGCGCGACCGGCAGCTGATCGCCCACTACATCGCCGACAAGGTTCCCGGCTCGATCGAACAGTTCACCCGTGACGGCAAGACCTACGTTCGCGTGGCCGATTATCAAAAGATGCGTCAGGGGGTCGGCATGCTTCTGGCCGAACTCATGCGCATCAAGGCGGAGGGCGACTACGACGCCATCAAGGGGCTGGTTGACAAATACGGGGTCCACTTCGATCCCGCGCTGCGCGACCAGGTCCTCGCGCGTTATCGGAAACTCCATTTGCCGACATATTTCGCCGGCATCAACGCTCATTTGACCGCCAGCTTTGGCAAGAATGGGGAAGTGGAGAAGGTCGAGATTCATTATTGGGACGACCCCGCCGCGCAGTATTTGAACTATGGCGCAATGTACGACGAGGGTATCCACCATGAACCGAAGCAGTGAGGGGTGAGGAGTGACGCATGACAACTGGCTGGTCGCGACAGTTATCCTGCTCACGCTGCCGTCCTCTCCCACCGCCAAAAGAAACGAGCCGGAGTAAATGCCCTTGTTGCCGTCGAGCCGACTGCGCTACACCGTGTTTGTTTCCGGGCGGGTCATATTCCGGGTGAAGCGATCCAGAGAGAACCCTGAAATGTCGATCTGCGGCTGTCGCCGGAGGATAGTGTCGGCAAGCAGTTCCCCGACCACTGGCCCGTGCATGAACCCGTGGCCGCTGAAGCCGGTGGCTAGAAAGAATCCCGGTAGCTGGGGAGCTTCACCAAGAATCGGATTCGCATCCGGCGTGACCTCGTAGAGACCGGCCCAAGCGCGCCGAATGGAAGCCTTGGCCAGCGGCGGATATCGCCGAACCCCCACGTCCGTGACTCGGTCAAGGAACTCCCAATCTACCGC
>JBEKWX010000235.1:0-6336 GCA_049512675.1 Terriglobales bacterium
GTGATGGCGCGCAGCACCGTGTTCCGCTACAAGGGGAAGGAGGATGATCCGCAGAAAATTGGCCAGGCGCTGCAGGTGAGCGCAGTTTTGATGGGGCGCATCACGCAGCACGGGGACCACGTGGCGGTTGAGGCAGATCTGGTTAATACCGCCGACGGGAGCGAGCTTTGGGGCGCTCACTACGATCGCAGCCAGGCCGACATTACTCAGGTGCAGAGCGACATTACGCGCGATATTTCGAGCAAGCTGCGCATCCAGCTCAGCGGAAACGAACAGCAGCGCCTGGGGCGAGCGGGCACCACCAACCCGGAAGCCTACCGCCTCTACCTGGAAGGCCGCCAACTGTGGTACGGGCGCACGTCGGAGGGCCTCAAGAAGAGTATCGATTTGTTTCAGGAGGCGATCGCCGCCGACCCCGGCTATGCCCTCGCCTATGCGGGACTGGCGAACACCTATAACATTGGCCCCAGCTACGATATTGGGATAACGTCGAAGCAGGGAGGACTACTGGCGGACGAAGCGGCGCGCAAAGCCATTGAACTGGATGGTTCCATGTCCGAGGCCCATGCGGCGCTCGCACTGGCACTGGCGAATGGAAGAAGGTGGAGCGAGGCGGAATCCGAATTTCGACGCGCCATCGAATTGAACCCCAACAACGCGACCGCCCATTATTTCTATGCGATCGGCTGCCTCATTCCGCTGAAGCGCATTGACGACGCAGTCCAACAATACCAGGCTGCCTTGTCGCTCGATCCTCTTTCTTCGATTGTCAATACCAACTACGCAGTGCTCCTGATGCAGGCGCACCGCTACCCGGAGTCGCTCGCCCAGTTCCAGAAAGTACTCGAACGGGACCCCAATTTTGCTCCCGTCCACTACAAGCTCTCGCAGCTGTATGCTACGACCGGCCGCTTCGCGGAGGCGGTAAGCGAGATCCAGAAAATTGTCCCCAAGCCGGGCTCCTGGAGCGCAGACGCGAAAAGCTATCGCGAACTGATTCTGGGTCTCCGGGGTACAGACCGCTCGGCCGCAGTGGCGGTAGCGTCTGCGATCAGCGGAGACCGCGACCAGACATTCGAATACCTGGAGAATGCCTACTCCGACGGAAACAACGAACTGCTGATCGTCATTCGCTATCCCGCCCTGGACCCGATCCGTTCCGACCCGCGCTACGCCGATCTCATGCGCCGGCTCGGACTGCCCGAGTAGCAAGTCCCGATCCCGTTTGCTTCCGGACCTTCATCGACCTGATCGCAGGCATGTTCAGTCCTGTCCCGCGCCGGCGGCGAATGGTCTGGCGATGCCGAGGGTTGGAGAAAAAACATTCTCGGCTGGTTCGTTCTGCACGTGTACAGGTTCCGTTTGGTAGGAATACTCAGGGATGCATCCTGCAAGCCATCGCGTTGGCTCAGGGGACGAACCCCACGGCGGCGAGGGGATCGGCCATGCTCATCCGCACCACTCCCGAAGGCCGCCAGGAAATACCCGCTTAACTCGCCCTCGTGATCCATGGGGAATCCGCCGGGGTGGGCCACGTCCCCGACTACGTAGATGATCCCGGTTCTTTCGACGAAGATGGTATCGCCCGGCAGAATCTCGGGATTGTTTTCCGGTTTGGGGGTCGCGCCCGCGGTCATCTTCACGCGTTCGGGTTCGCCGGGCTTGCCCGCATGGGCGATGGTGATGTTCGTCGCCGCCAGAGGAGTGAGCCCAGCGGCGGCCGATAGATAGTCGAGCAGATGGTGCGAGCCGAAGGCGGGATAAATGCCCGGGCTTCTGACCTCGCCTACGACGGAAACATTCTGGGTGGCATATTCGGCGATGAAGACGGTGACCTGCGGGTCCTGAAGGTATCTGCCGTCTACGAGTTTCTGGCGGATGAGGGAGGCGGCTTCTTCCGCCTTCATGCCCGCCAGCTGCAACCTGCCGACCAGGGGCAGAACCACCTCGCCGGTATTGCTGACGCGCAGCTTCCCGCTAAGTTCCGGCGTGTCGAAGACCGACATCTCCACCAGGTCGCCCGCGCCGATCGGTCCCGCAGCCCCGCTGCCGAAACCGCTGCCGCCGGGAGTGCCGGGCGAAACGGAAGCGGACGTCGACATCGACATCGGCGCATGCGGCTGCGCCAGGGCGCCGCTCACGGCGAAGGTCAGCAAAAGGATCAGCACGAAAATCGGCACAAAGATCGGAACGAAGGTCGGCACGAAAATCGGCAGCATCCAGCAGTGGCTTTTCATGGCAGGTTCCTTATACGCGATGCCCATCGAGGTGGGGATGGCCGTTCCCGTTGCTGCCTTCGTTTCCAGTTCCATTTCCATTGCCATTGCCGGAGAGGTTGTCGTGATAGTAGTGGGAATACTCGGACCCGTAGTGACCGTAATATTGGCTGTACTCGACGGAATCGAAAGAAAGATCGTTGACGATGACGCCGACAATGTTGGCGCGGACCCGGCGCAGCACGTCGCGGGTGCGGATCAAGGACTGGCGCCGGGATTGTCCGGAGCGGGCGATGAGGACAACCACGTCGGCGATGCGCGCGCAGACCACGGCGTCGGTAACCGCCAGCACCGGTGGGGTATCGATGATGATGTAGCGGAACTGCTCCCTCCAGCGCTCGATCAGTTGCGGCATGGCTTCCGAGGCCAGCATCTCGGATGGATACGGCGGCATGTGGCCAGCCGTGACCACGTTCAAGCCGGGAATCTGCGCGATGGCCACCGGGGCCTGGTCCGGCAACTGGGTGCCCGCGAGGCAGGCGCTGAGACCGCTGTCGATGGGAATTCCGAGACAACGATGAACGGCGGGACGGCGCATATCGCAGTCGATGAGCAGGGCCTTCTGTCCGGTCTGGGCGAGAACCACGGCGAGGTTGAGGGCGCTGAAGGTCTTGCCCTCCTGCATCATGGCGCTGGTGACGAGAATGACCTGAGGTGGAGCTCCGGGCGACGAGAGCAGCAGCGAAGTGCGCAAGGCGCGGAATGCCTCGGCGCTGCCCGAGTTGCGCTGTTGCATGCTGACGGGAGGAGCAAATTGCCGTTCCCCGCGGACCAACTGCTTGCTTCCATTTCTGCCGTTCGCGGCCAGTCTCGGAATCACGCCGAGCGAAGGCATCTGGCAGTAGGTTTCGATGTCCTGCGGAGTGCGCAGGGAGGTGTCGATGTTCTCGACCACGAAAGCGAGCGCCGCCCCGCCCAGCAACCCGCCCATCAGGCTGAGCGCAAGGTTCAGAGGAAGATTGGGTTCGACCGGCTCGATCGGCTGGCTGGCCTGGTCCACGATACTGATACTGCTCGACTTCAAGCCCGCCATGATGCCGGCCTCTTTCAGTTTCTTGAGCAGGCCGTCGTAGAGATCGCGGCTGGATTCGACATCGCGGCGCAGGATGGCATACTGAATGGCGTCCTGGTTGAGCTTGTAGGCCTCGCCTTTCTGCTTGTCGAAAGAAGCCTGCAGCATCTGTTCCGATTTCAGCGACGCCTGGTAGTCGGCGCGAATGGCCTCGCCCACCTTCCTGATTTCCCGCGGAATGGCATCGTCAAGTTCGGTGAGTTCGGACTGCAGCTGAAGCACGCGGGGATACGAAGGCCCATACTTCGCCGTGAGTTGCGCATAGTCGCCGCGGAATTGCGCGCGCTGTTTGTAGAGCGCCCCGAGGATGCTCTCGGGCGCGAGGTTGGTGATGAGTTCCGGGTTCCCGGTCAATCCGATGCGGTATTTGGCTTCCTTGACAATGCGGTCGCCCTCGGCGGCGGAGAGCTGTTTATTGAGATCTTCCAGCTTGTCGAGGATGATGTTGTGGGTTTCGTCGGTCCCGAGGATGCCGGTCTTCTTCTGGTAGTCGGTCAGTGTTTCCTGCGAATCCGCGGCATGCTTTTTGAGGTCGTCGAGCTGCTTGGTCAACCAGTCGGAAGTTTGCTGGGTGGCCCGATATTTGGTTTGGAAGTTGTACTCAATATAGGTAGCGGCCACGGCATTCGAAACCTGGGCTGCCATCCGGGGATCTTTGCTGCGGAAATGAACCTCGACAATCTGAGTTTTCGGAAGCAGCTGTACGGTAGGCGATTTGTGGAACGCCTCCGTCAATTTAGCCCGCGTCTTCAAGTCCGCATTGTCGAAGTCGCGCTCGGGCGGAACGGTGCGGCGTCCGGCGAAATCCCGGTTGTGGTGCAAGCCCAACTGCTTGATGACGCTGATCGCGATCGTGTCGCTCTCGACAATGCGGATCTGGGTTTCGAGTTTGGTGTTGAGGTCCAATCCGATGGGCATGACAACCCGTTCGAGGCTGAGATCGTCATTTCCGTCCAAGTCGAGAAGGAGACGAGCGGAAGCGTCATAGCGTTGGGGGAGAATCAGGGAGCAGGCCATCACCAGCAGCCCACGAAAGCGAGACTTCCGAGGACGAGCCAGCGGCGCTTCTCGAGGACGCGCCAGAACTGCATGATGGAAATCTGATGGTTTTGCGAGTCGATGGTCAGGGCAAGAGCGCCGGGTAAACCGAGGCGCTCCAATTCATTCCCTTTGCTCAAGACGACTGCCTGCTGGTCGCTCACTTGCTTGTCCTGGGAGAGCTGTTCTCGGTTGCGGAATGGTAGGCGACGAATGAATTGCCGCCGGTCACAACCATGGCGGGAAGCAACCACCAGCGATGGCGGTGCTCTTTTAGCTTGTAGCCAAGATATGCGATGCCGACCTCCGCCGGAATGCCGGCGCCGTAGAGCGCCCCGCGACTGCGAAATGCCTCCGGAACAAACGCACAAGTATGCTGTTCCAGACAAGTATTGGTTTTTTCCACATTCACAATCGAAGCGGCAAACATCGCGCTCATCACCACCACGTACTTGCCGTCAATCGCACGATTCAAGCCGCCCTTGGCGGCGGGTGCGGCCTCCCGAAGTCGAGGCTGCTCGGCGCCCGTCTCCGCTACGCCCGGCGTCGTTAGCGCGCTCGGAGCGTCCGGATAACTGGAGGCGGCGGGTGCGGGCGACGATTCTCGAGCGGCGGCCGTTGCTGGGCCGTTCATTGCTAGGCTGTTCTGGGGCATGGCGCAACCCAACTGGCTCGACGCCAGCAACACTAGAACTGCGAGACTGATGCGAAGGCATGTCTGGTTCATTGAACTCTCCTGAACTCTCCAAATGTGGAATTAAGAAACCCTAACCATGCCGACTGCTGGCGGTTGGGCGCTGGGATGGACGAAAGCAATCGGCTCGACGTCTTCGGCGCTCATTTCCACCGACGCTGCCTGCATGATCAGATCGACATTAAGGACGAAACGAAAGCCCGTTGCCTTGCGCAGCAGAATCCCTTCGATCCCCGCCAGACATCCCGATTTGATCCGAACCCGGTCGCCGACTTTCAAGAAGGGATGGGGCTCGGCTTTAAGGGTCGCGAGAACTGCTCTAAGCGCCTCGATATCTTCAGTGGGTAACGCCACCGGCGAGCCCCCGAAGCCGATCAGGTTCACCAGGTGAGGTACCTGCAGAACGCGCAACTGCTCGTGCAATCCGATCCGGACGAACAGGTATCCGGGAAAAAGCGGCACCTGCACTTCCACCCGGCAGCCATTGCGCCACTTGTGAAGAGCGCGATAGCAGGGGAGGAAGCTCTCGATCTTGCGAAGAACCAGCTGCTCGAAAACCTTTTTCTCGTGGCGCGGGTAAGTGTAGACGGCGTACCAGTGGAACTGATTCATTGCTCTTACCGATCCTTACTCTTACCAATCCTCAGGCAACGCGCCACCTGCCGACCAAGCTTGCTTTTCCGACAACGGACATAGCTTCGCAGCGTCACTTAGATTGGCTTTGTTTAACAATACTGGTCAGCGCCTAACGTGGTTCGCAATTGCAGGGCCCAAAGAGGAGGGGATGCTTGCGCGGTTGGCACGAAGGTAGCGTGGCATTCTTAGCCAGTCCTACCGGAGTCGTTTGAACTCTCAGGGTGCCCAACTGTGCTTGGATGGGCACCCTTCATAGTTAGGAAAGGCAGTTAGAAAGACGGTTAGGAATACGGTTAGGAGGGACGGCTAGGAGATAGGCGAAGGCCTAGCCGTCCGCCCTTCTCGCTTAGACGTGGAGACGTGCGCCGACCGTAAGGACAGGGCACGTCGCGTCGCAGGCCACCTTATAGGCGATGCCTGCGCCCAGGTGTTTGGTGAAAGCCGCCGACCGTTTTACTCCCAGCACGATCATGTCGACCGACTGTGCCGCGATTCTCACGATCATCTCAGCCGGCGAACCAAATTGCACCATGTACTCAGGCTCATGCCAAAGCGTTGTTCCGTAGGGAACCAGGTCGCGGAGTTGCTTCTCCCAGGAAGCAACCACCTCTTTCGGGTCA
>JBEKWX010000236.1:0-6253 GCA_049512675.1 Terriglobales bacterium
GGCAAGCGCACTCCCGCCGACGAGTATCGCCTGACCAATCGCGGCGGCAAGGGCGTGATCAACGTCAAGACCACGGCACGCAACGGCAAAGTCGTAGGCATCTCGCAGGTGAGTGAAAAATCCGAGGTGATGCTGATCAGCCAGTACGGCAAGATTATCCGCATCGAATCAAAGTTCATCCGCGAATCGGGGCGGTCGGCGCAGGGCGTGCGGTTGCTCAACGTTGAACCGGGAGACCGGGTCGCGGCGGCGGTGGTGATTCCTCCGGAAGAACCTAATGGGAACGGGACGCTCCTGCAGTAGGAGTTCTCAGCGCCAGGAAGCTAAGGCCGCCCCTTTGCGCAGCTCGACTTTAGCGTCGCAACCGCGCCTCAATCACACTCTCTGCTGCCTGCATCGGTACGATCCGCGTAATTTCGAGTCCGGCTTTGTCGAACAGATCGCGCCACTCGCCCTCGGTGCGCTCGCGGCCGCCGGGCATCAGCAACATCTCCAAGTCGAGAATCTTGCTGAAATGCGGCTCAGAGGTTTCGGGAACGACCGCATCCACGATAAGCAGCTTCCCGTCTTTACGCCCTTTGAGCGCCCGCCGGCAATTCGCCAAGATCTTCAGCGCCGGTTCGTCGGCCCAGTCGTGGATAATGTGCTGCATATAGTAGGCGTCGGCGCCAGCCGGAATCTGCTCGAAGAAGTCACCCGTCACCGTCTCGCAACGATGGTCCATCTTCAACGAGCAGATGTGGCACGTGGCCTCCTCAATGACGTTGGGCATGTCAAAGAGGATGCCTTTCATTGCGGGATAACGGCTGAGGACTTCGCACAGGATCGCGCCATGTCCGCCCGCCACATCCATCAGCGTGCCAATACCGGAGAAGTCGTAGGCCTCCACCAAGACCGGCGCGATCTTCCGGCTGAAGCCAGTCATAGCCATGTTGAAGTCAAAGGCGATCTCGGGATCGCCGAAGATCACGTCAAAGCAGGGCTTGCCATAAACAAGTTCCACCGCCGGTTTGCCTGTCTCAATGGAGTACGACATCTCCGCCCACACTTTGAAGTGGAAGCGGTTGCCCATCCACAGCACCATGTCGCGCAGTGAATCCGGCGCGTTGGCGCGCAAGCAGTTCGACATCGGAGTGAGTGCAAACACCTTTCCTGCCGACTCCGCAAATACTCCGGCGCTGGCTAGCAGGCGCAGAACGCGGTAGAGGCCGTCTTGGTTGCTGCCAGACTTTTGCGCCAGCTCCGTCACTGGCAACGGCCCATCCGTCAGCAGGTCGGCAATTTTCAGTTTTGCGATCGGATACAGCGCGGCGGTGAAGATGTAGCCGCCGGCCATCTGCATAAGGTGTTCTGCGGCTGGCGCCTCGGGGCGCGAGACTTGTACAGTTTCGGCAGAAGCCATGAGTAAACTCCTCTAAGGTAGTCGGGAGACACTTCCGCCGTTGGACAAAGTTCAAACTGAAGAGTTCCCCACACCCTAACGCACGCTATAGTACACGAAATGGCTCGCCCGTTGTCTTGCCACGGGCTTTCCGTTCACCCGGTATTACCGCAGTCACTTCTAAATAACTTTGCGTTCCATTACTGTTAACCTTAGTGACACTGCCCCTCCCCGTGTGTGCTTGCGCGGTTGCAGACTATTTGTGAGCGAGCGTTTGTGCATAACATCGACATCGCAAAAACTGAACCGCCCGCGTACCAGGAACTTCTAAGCCGGCCGATTCGCGAGCTGGGGCTTGCGCTTGCCGGGTCTCCGGTGGAGCGCTTTGTGGAACAGCTTTATCGGGAACTGGATGCCAAGGGGCTGAGTAAGTTTCGTCCGGCTTGTTATTTGACCGATGAGTGGGGATGTCCGTCGGGCGAGCCGATCATCGGGATTCCGTTTTACCTGGCTCATGCGGCGCTGGCGCAACTGGAAAAAGAAACGCATGACCTGGAAGACGCGAGAGAAATCATGATGTATCTGCGGCACGAGGCGGGACACGCGTTCACCTATGCCTACAAGCTTCACAATAAGCCGGAGTGGAAGCAGATCTTCGGGCCGTTCCGCCGCCCGTATCACGACAATTACCGGCCCGCTCCGTTTTCTCGCGACTATGTTCGGCATTTGCCGGGATGGTATGCGCAGAAGCATCCGGATGAAGATTTTGCCGAGACGTTTGCGGTGTGGCTGACTCCGCGCTCGAACTGGCGGAAGCGCTATCGCGGCTGGGGTGCTATGGCGAAGCTGCTTTATCTGAACCGGCTGGCGCGCAAGTTGGGGAAGAGCGAGCCGGCGCGGCGGCGCGGGCAGACCGATCTCACGGTTGATGACATGGAGACAACCGTGGCGGAGTTTTATCACAAGGATGGGCACCAGGCTGCGCGAGAAGAGGTTGCGGTCACCGAGCTTACGCCGGATACGGATTTGCGCGACATCTTTCCCGTGTCCAAGCGGCGGAAGTCGGCGCTGCCGGCACGCGAATTTCTGCACCAGCACCGCAAAGCGGTGATCGACAAGGTTGCGCAGTGGACGGGCGCGCAGCGTCCGCTAATCAAGACTTTGATGGACACGATTGAAAAACGCGCCGGTGAACTTGACCTGCGCGCCGACAAAACCCGCAGCGCGGAACATCTGGCCGAAGTCACGGCCTATGTCACGGCGCTGGTGATGACTTATGTGACGAAAGGAAAATTTATTCAGCCGTAGAGGAAGCTACTGGCTGCTGGCTACTGCTTTCCGAGGAGACTTGATGATCGGAGCAAAACTTAAGATCGCTTTGCTGTATGACGTTTGGAACGAGGACCCGGTCGCGACGGCTAAGGAAGAGACGGCTCCCCCGCATAAGCCTCGCAAGAAAGTAAAGACGGTAAAGAAAGAGAAGACCGATCGCGAGGAAATCTTTGAAGCTTTACAGAAACTGGGGCACGAGCCCTCCTACTTCGAGCTCGACGGGCGACCGCAGTCCTTGCACTCGCTCTCGCGCTGCGATGCCGACCTCATTTTCAATCTGACCGAGTCTTTCGATGGAGACGACACCAAGGAAATGAACGTGGTCGCCTATGTCGACCTGCTGGGATTGCGCTACACGGGCGCGGGTCCGCATGCCATTATTCTTGCCCAGGACAAAGCGATTGCCAAAAAGATTTTCGCGTTTCACGGCATCAAGACTCCGTTCTTTGCGACTGCCTATCGCGGACGCATCGAGCATGCCCACGACATTTCTTTTCCGCTCATCGTCAAACCGTCGTGGGAGGATGGATCGATCGGCATCGATGCCGGCGCGGTCGTGAAAAACGTCAAGGAGATGATGGAGCGCGTCGAGTACATCCAGGATGAATTCGACTCTCCCGCACTGATTGAGGAATACATCGAGGGGCGCGAGATTTACGCCGGAATTCTGGGCAGCTACGAACGAGCGGAGGTCTTGCCGATGATAGAGCTCGATCTGTCACGCTTGCCTGAAGGCACGCCCAGAATCGCCAGCTACGATGTGAAGTTCGAGAGGAATACCGAAGTCTACAAGCTGACCAAATCGCAAATCGCGGAGAATCTGGACGAAGAAACGATGAAGCGGCTGTCGGATACGGCTTTGGCCGCGTACCGGGCGCTGAAGCTGCGCGACTATGGACGCATCGACATGCGGCTGGCTCCGAACGGCGACGTGTATGTCATCGAAGCGAATCCGAATCCGTGGCTGGCTAGCCGGCAGGAATTTGCCATGGCTGCCAAGGCTTCGGGGCTCTCTTACACGGAGATGATCGGCGCGATTATCGACCTGGCTATGAGCCGCCACCTTAATGCTAACCTGGCGGCTGCGGCGGCGATGCACTAGCGTCGTGTTCGGCAAGTACGCGGCATCAAAACCGCAACTGTCATCTTTCGCGAAGCGAACGACCTATGCCTTTGAATTAGCGGCGCAGATGCAGAGGTCCTTCGCTTCGCTCAGGATGACAATCAGCCATCAGGATCACAATTAATGAAAAGGTGCAACCTCTCTAGAACTCATTCCACAGATACTGGTTGTACACCTCGTGGTGGAACTGCACTTCGGAGGGCTTGACGATCGTGCCCAGCAGGCGCGGGCAGCGGTCAGCCGATGCCTGCTTCAGGTCGGCGTAGCGGCCTTTCACGTCTTCCCCTAGAAGTTTGGTTGTCCATTCGGCTTTGCGGAAGTTGTCGATCGCCGTATAGACGTTGTCGGGCAGGTAGCGTTCGGCCTCACGGAGGTTCTTGATCTTGGCCGTCTCGCCTTCCAATCCGGTCTTGAAAATCGAGTACATCACCAGGTAGGGATTGGCGTCGGGAGCGACGGCGCGCACCTCCAGGCGCATGCTGCGGTGGTTGCCGATGGGGATGCGGACCATGGCGCCGCGGTCCACGGCCGAGGCTCGCAGTTGGTTGGGCGCCTCGAAGTGCGGATCGAGGCGGCGATAGGCGTTAACGCTGGAATTGAACACCAGACAGAGGTCGTTGCCGTGCGTGAGAATGCGGTCCAGAAACTCATAGCCGAGTTTGCTGAGCTTCTCCTCGCCCTTGGGATCCCAGAAGAGGTTCTTGTCCTTCTGGCTGATGGAGACATTGGTGTGCATGCCGCTGCCGTTGACGCCCACCACCGGCTTCGGCAGGAAGCAGGCGGTCAAGCCCATGTTGCGCGCGACTTGGCGGCAGATCAGCTTATAGAGCTGGATATGGTCGGCGGCGGCCACCGCTTCGGCGTAACCGTAGTTGATTTCGAATTGCGAGGGCGCGACCTCGGGGTGATCCTTTTCGTTCTGGAATCCCATGGCGCGCTGCACTTCGGCGGTCGTATCGATGAAGGTGCGCAGCGGATCGCCGGGCAGCGAATGATAGTAGCCGCCCGTGTTCACATATTCGAACTTGCCGGTTTCGTGGTAGGTGCGCTCGGCGTCCGGCCCACTGAAGAGGAAGCCCTCGATCTCATTGGCGGCGTTGAGAGTATAGCCGTGCTTTTTGTGCAATTGATTGCCAAACAGCTTCAGCATGCTGCGGATGTCCGCTGTGTAGGGCTCGCCGTTCTTATCGATGACCTCGCCAAAGACGAGCACTTTGCCGGGCCCGAAAACATCGGCGGGCCCCCAGTAAAAGGCAGCCCAGTCAATGCCTAAACGCAGATCGCTTTCCCGCTGCGCGGTGAAGCCGCGAATCGACGAACCGTCAAACGTCAGGTTGTCATGGCTCTTGATCAGGAATTTCTTGTCATAGTCGAGCATGTGCAGACGGCCTTCCAGGTCGCTGAACAGCACGGTCACGGCCTTGATGCGCGACTCGTCAGTCAGGTACTTCAGCCGCTCCTCCTGGACTTTGTGAGGTGCGACGCGGTCAAGGCGCTGCTTCTTCGCATTCAGATTTATCTCTTCCAGTTCGTCGTACGGGATCGCTAAAAAATTTCGCAGTTCGGTTGACATGCCTCTCCTTATTCGGGCGCAGCCCAAGAAATCAATTAAATGACCGGGGTAACCGATTAGGCTACCGTGTCCGGCGCATGCAGACAAATAGAAATCGGTTATAGCAACGATTATCTTTTCCAATTTGCATCAGGAATGGTGCAGAAGATGACTTCGGGCAGCCAGTCTGCGGGTCGAAATCTCTACCATAGGGAGCACAGAGGGACACAGGGAAGATCGGATTTCCCCTGTGTTTCTCTGTGCTCCCTGTGGTAAAGCCTTTGACTGGTTCTTTCCGTGAAATAATCAGGTCCGAGGAACTGGCCTTGAGTTGCGCGCTTTGTGAAGAACGCAAAGAGAAGCGGTTCTGCCCGGCGGTGCATGGGAAAATCTGTCCGCAGTGCTGCGGCGAGCAGCGCGAGGTGACGCTGGACTGCCCGAGCGACTGTCCTTATCTTTTGCAAGCACGACAGCAGGCACGCGAGCACGCAGCCGAGCACTCGCACAATGGACGGCCGGGCCCGCGGAATCGCGAGGCTCTGTTTCCCGATGTTGAGATCCTCGCAGCTGAGACCAAGGATGTTGAAATCACCGAGCAGTTTCTCTACGAACGCGAGGAACTGATCATGGGACTCAGCTTCGCACTGGCCAAGAGCGCCCGCGCCGAGCGTTCGCTCGCCGGTCGTCCGCTCACGGACCGTGATCTGATCGCGGCTTTGAATTCGCTCGCGAAGAGCTACCGAACGCTGGTGAACTCCAGTCTCATCTACGAACCGCAAACCGCCAATCTGGCGCACCAGGGCATCGCTCGCGAAATCGAGACCATGGTGCGGGAGTTTCGCGAGGCCGAGCAGCAGCATATCGG
>JBEKWX010000237.1:0-6252 GCA_049512675.1 Terriglobales bacterium
GAGGAGACAGCTTGCTCGTGGAGCGCCGGGCGTCCTCGCCCGGCTGGACGGGCTAGACGCCCATCCCTCCATCGCATGGTCATCGCGGCCGCTCCCGCGCTAGTGACCCGGGATAATCGCAGTCTTGATATCCCCGTTGCGGTTCAGCATGTGGCGCAGCACATCGTGCAAGCGTGAAAGCGGCGCTTCGCCGGTAATGTAGTCGGTGCCGCAAACTTTCTTCTCGGCAATCAAGCCAAATGCCCGGCGCACCGTCTCCGGGGTGTGATGGAAAGTCGCCTTCAAAGTAATTTCCGAGTAGTGCAAGCGGTTGGTGTCCAACTGTACCTTGGTTCCCGAAGCGCACCCGCCGAAGAAATTCACCGTGCCGCCCTTGCGAACCATCTGCACGGCCCACTCCCAGGCTTCCGGGCGGCCCACGGCTTCGATCGCCACATCGGCGCCGCGCCTCTCCGCACTCAACTCGCGCACCGCCTCCACCGGATCTTTCACCTTGGTAATCTGCACCACCTCGTGCGCACCCTTTTTGCGCGCCAGTGCGACCTGCGAGTCGCGTTTGACGACCGCAATCACATTGCAGCCGATGGCCTTGGCCACCTGCACAAACATCAGGCCAATCGGTCCACCGCCAATGACCGCCACCGTGTCGCCGATCTCGACTCCAGTTTCATGCAGGCCGCGGAGCACACAGGCGAGCGGCTCGGTCATCGCGGCATCCTCGAAGGTGACATTCGAAGGCACGACGAGCATATTGGTTTCCACGATGCGCCGCGGAATCCGTATGTACTCGGCATAAGCACCATTGTTGAACAACAGATCTTCGCAGAGGTTTAACTGATGCTTGGAGCAATAGAAGCACATGCCGCACGGAGCCGAGTTGAGCGCGACCACGCGCATCCCCTTCTTGAAGCCGCGCACCCCCTCGCCCACTTCCTCGACCGTACCGGCCAGTTCATGCCCGAACAGCGCCGGCGGCACAATCATGCGGGCGTGATAGCCCCGCTGATACACCTTCAAATCCGTGCCGCAGGTGAGCGCGACGTGGACCTTTACCAGAACTTCGCCGTCACCCACACGCGGGATCGGCACCCTTTCAATCTTGATATCTTCTTTGCCGTAGAGGACGGCAGCCGTCATCTTGCCATTCACAGTTGATGTCCTTCCCAGGCGCCGCCCGGCTGGATGACGATCTTCATCGAATCCGGTCGAGGATGGGCAGCCAGATTCAGCGCTTCCACACCGCTTTGCAGCGGGAAACGGTGGCTGATAAGCCGTTCCAGATCCATTTCACGGTTCATGACGAAGCGCACTGACTCCTCCTGCAACTCAAAGGAAGCGCTGTAGGATCCCAGCAAAGCCTTTTCGTCCACGCACACTGCCGCCGGATCAATCGTGGCCTCGCCCCGCACCGTTTGCGCGAACAGCAACACCCGACCTCCCGGACGCGTCGCATCCATAGCAGGGCGGATCAGCCCACTTCCGCCGACTGCCAAAATCACAGCGTCAGCCCCGCGCCCCTCAGTCATTCCGCGCACGGTCTGGCCGGCGTCAGCCTTGGAAGCGTCAATTGTCAGATTGAGGCCGAAGCTATTAGCCATTGTAAGCCTCGCCGGATACAAATCGGAAGTAATCACGCGAGTCCCCGCCCGCTTCGCCAAGTTCGCCAGGATCAGGCCAATCGGACCCTGCCCGGTCACTAGCACCGTCTCCCCCGCTTCGAGACGAAGAGTCTCAATACCTTTGATGCAGGTATTCACCGGCTCGACAAAGCATGCCTGCTCAAAACTGACGCCGTCCGGGATGCGCACCGTCCCTTTCTCCACAATCCAGTCCAACACCCGGACGTATTCCGCAAATCCTCCACCCGACGGCTCGAACCCAGCCGTGCATCCGACCTTCTTGTAAGTAGCGCACTGCGCGAACGTCTTGTGGCGGCAGTAAAAACAGTTTCCGCAAGGGATGTGATGGAACACGACGACGCGTTCGCCGACGCTGAACTGTCGAACCCCTTGCCCCACTTTCGCGACCAGCCCCGAAGTTTCGTGACCAAAAATGCGAGGCGCGGAGTGGGAGCCAGTAGCGATCTTCTTAAGATCGGTCCCGCAGATTCCGCAGGTGTGGACTCGAACCAGAATCTCCCCAGGCCCGATTTCAGGCACAGGCACTTCCTCCAGGCGCACATCGTTGACGCCGCGATAAACGGCGGCACTCATCGTGGAAGGTATCTCGTGTCTTTCGCTTTCAACGGCCAACGCCGATGCCGATGTCGTCGTCCGAGCAATTTCCATGGCGGACCTTGTTGTTCCTGTCTTTCTTACTTTTGATTCAATCCTGCGACCAAAGACTCGCGAGCCAAAGTCTGAGGACCGAGATTCTCACGACCGAGATAATTCACGAGCGCGCCGCAAAGAGCATGACTGGCCTTAGAACTGTTCCGCGCCAGCGCAATCGTCGTCCCCCACAGCGAGGGCCGCAGCACCACATGACACGCAAACCTTACGGAGTGAAAGCTCCCGTCGTGCGCCATAAAGCGATCCATCGCAGGCAGGTTGAAATCGGCGTCGTCGGAGATAACTTTCAAGGCTCCGAACTCGACGCCCCGTGCCTGCGCTCCCTGCGCTACGGCTGCAGCTTCCATATCCACCGCAATCGCTCCATAGGCTTTGCTCAATCGAATCTTCTGCGCCTTATCCGCCACGGTCGCGGAGCTCACTAGTATTCCGTCGCCCGATCCGTTTTCTGTTCGGGCGCCATCGGCAACATTGATCACCGTGCGTGGCTCAAAAACACGCCCGACCCGCAGGGAACCATCCAGCGCTCCGGCAAAACCGACTGATACCACTCGCACGGGATGCACTTCCTGAATCACTGCTTCGGTAGCACGGCGCGCAGCTTCGGCTCCAATCCCGCCGCAAACCAGAACTGCTTCGCCATTTTCAAAAAGACGATAGCGCCGCCCGCCGTGTTCCATCGTCCTGACCTTCCACCTTCGAATCAGCGGTCGCACCTCGCGCTCCATCGCCGCAACGATCGCAATCCTGACGTTGACGACCTTAGACATAGCCGTTCGCGCGGAACCACTCCACCGACCGCCGCAGCGCCCCATCGACTGGAACCGTCCGCCAACCCAGTTCGCGCTCCGCCTTCGCTGAACTTACAAACATCATCTTGCGTCCCATGCGCACGGTGTCAATGGTCGCGCGCGGTTCGCGGCCCAGAACCCGGCCGGTCACCATCTCATCCACCACTCCCGCCGCCAGCGCAAAAATGTAAGGCAGTTTCACGGTCGGCGAGGGCAAGCTCGTAATCGCGGCCAGCCGGTCCAGAATCTGCTTCAACGTAAGATTCTCTCCGCCCAGAATGTAGCGCTCGCCTGATCTTCCCTTCTCCAGCGCCTGAATATGACCGCGGGCACACTCGGTCGCATCCACCAGGTTCAAGCCGGTTTCCACGTACGCCGGAAATTTTCGCTTCAGAAAATCCAGTACGATCCTCCCGGTCGGAGTCGGCTTGATATCGCGCTCGCCGATCGGCGTCGTGGGATTCACTATCACCACATCGACTCCAGATCTAGCAGCCTCGAATGCCACTTGCTCCGCCATGAACTTCGAACGCTTGTAAGGCCCGAACATATCCCCAATTCCGACCGGGCTCTGTTCATCTGCTACGTTCCCTTTGTTCGTGCCCGAAATAAAGCCCATCGTCGCGACACTCGACGTGTACACCACGCGCCGTACACCCTGTTTCCGCGCCGCTTCGAGCACCGCACGCGTACCCTCGACGTTCGAGCGATACATCTCATCGGGATCGCGCACCCACAGCCGATAATCCGCCGCAACGTGAAATACGACGTCGCAGCCGGAAAGCGCCTTCTCAATCGAAGCCGCGTCGCGCAGGTCGCCGACTACTCGATCAGCGTTGCCCCCATGAGCCGCCAGGCCGTCAAGGTTACGCAGATCGCTGGTCGGCCGCACCAGCAGCCGCAACTCGGCTCCCTGTTCCGCCAGAACGCGCGCAACATGACTGCCCAGAAATCCCGTGGCGCCGGTAACGAAAGCCTTCAAAACCAGTTCTCGGTTCTCAGTTCTCAGTTCTCAGTAACAATCCAGAAGAACCAAGACACAACCACATCGTCACCGCTTCTTCTGAGAACTGAGAACTAGCTTGCACTCTTCTCCGTCATCACCTTCGAACAAGTCGTGAGCGCGATCAACGGAAAATACTCGCGGTACAAGTGGTACATCAGATAGAACACGCGCGGGAAACCGGTTCCGGTGTAGAAAGGCTCGTCCCACGAACCGTCTTTGTTTTGCGTGCGCAGTAAATAAACCATGCCGCGGGCCACGCATTCGCTGCGCGTGTCGCCTACGGCCAGCAGCCCCATGATTGCCCAAGCCGTCTGCGAAGCCGTGCTCTCGCCTTGCCCGCGAAGGTTCGGATCGTCATAGGATCCCACCGTCTCGCCCCAGCCGCCATCGGCATTCTGCACCGATCGCAGCCATTCCGCCGCCTGCTGGATCATGGGGTCGTTACGATCCACGGCCATGGCTTCCAGGCCGCGCAATACCTGCATCGTGCCGTAGATGTAGTTCACGCCCCAGCGTCCGAACCAACTTCCATCCGGCTCCTGCTGTTTACGAATAAACTTGATCGCGCGCTTCACCTCCGGATGGTTCTGGTCGTATCCATAAGTCGCCAGACACTCCAGAATCCGACCCGTAATGTCGACGGTTGCGGGATCAAGCATGGCGTTGTGATCGGCAAAGGGCACGTACTGAAACACCATGCGGTCGTTGTCTTTGTCGAACGAGGCCCAGCCTCCATCCTTGCACTGCATCGATAAAATCCAGTCAATCGCCCGTTGCACCGACTCGCTCTGGTAGCGCCCGTTCGGATGCTCGACTTGGCTCAGCGCCAGGCAGACCATGGCTGTGTCGTCCACATCGGGATAAAACTCATTGTTGAACTCGAAGTACCAGCCGCCCGGCTCGCCTTTCGGATTCTTGATCTTCCAGTCTCCGGGCTTGCGCACCTGCTTTTGCAGGATCCAGTCGGCGCATTTCACCAGCCGCGGATCGCTCGCTGGAACCCCCGCCTGGCCCAAGGCAAACAGCGCGTACGCCGTATCCCACACCGGAGACTTGCAGGGCTGCATGCGGAATGTATCGCCCTCTTCGATCCCCAGCTTTTCAAATTCATCAAGAGCTCGTATAACCTGCGGATCGTCGACGGAATACCCCAGGCAGCGCAGCGCGATGATCGAGTTCATCATCGAGGGATAGATCGCGCCCAGCCCATCGCTCATCTCGAAGCGCTCCAGCATCCATTTCTCCGCCCTCTTCAGAGCCAGCGACCGCAGCGGACGAATGTGCACACGCTCTGCCCAGTGCGTAATGCGATCCAGCACCAAAAAGAAATTGCGCCAGGAAATCCGCTTCTTGGCCCAGTGCAAATGCATGCGCGACTTGTCGCGTCCGCCCACGAAGAGCTCTTCCACGCCCATTTCGTCGGGAATCTTCTTAAACGGCTTCTTCGCGTAGCAGATCGAAAGCGGCACCAGGATGGCCCGCGACCACGAAGAAATCTCGTAGATATTGAACCAGAACCAGTTGGGAAAGAGCACGATCTCCGGCGGAACCGCGGGCACCGCATCGTAATCGTACTGCCCAAAGAAACACAGATAGATCTTGGTGAATGTATTGACTTCGGTCACGCCACCCATTTCGAGAATCTTCTTGCGGGCGCGTGCCAGCGCTGGGTGATCCGCCCGGAACCCAGCCAGTTTCAGCCCGAAGTAGGCTTTCACCGAAGCGCTGATGTGCGATGGACCGCCGGCGTAGGTGTTCCAACCGCCATCCGTATTCTGGTGGTTCAGGATGTAGCGAGCGGCCTTGTCGATGCGTTCCGGGTTGCCCGTGCCGAGCAGGGCGTGGAGCAGGATGTAATCGGACTCGAGCGTGGTATCGGCTTCCAGCTCTCCGCACCAGTAACCCTCTTCGTGCTGCTGCGGGAAAAGATAGTTGCGGGCCGCATCGACGGCCACGGCGACCCGGCTCCCCAGGTCATCTATCTTTCCAAATCGCATCTGCGGGGCCGAGGCCGAACTAAAAGGGGAGGATTCTTCCATCTACAACTCCACAGCTGCGGCCGGCGCCGCGGCTATCGTTTCCACGATCTCCGGCGGCAATCCAAAACGCACATTTTCCGGCATGATTTCCAACTCCTGCACGTCGCCAAACCCTTGTCCGGCCA
>JBEKWX010000238.1:0-6229 GCA_049512675.1 Terriglobales bacterium
ATGACGTAAGCAGGCGGCGTTGCTTGCGCATGCAGCCCATGGACTGCGAATGCGCCAATTGCGACACCCGCCAGCAAGGCCAGTCCTGGTGCGAGAAGTCGCTTCATCGTGCTCTCCTTGGATTGCCTGAAAGGGTCGAAGCATGATTGGCCCCCACCGAGTAGTCCAGGTGGAATTTTTAGTTTAGCATTGGTCGTTGCGCCAGCGGGAGCGTGGCCGGAGGAGCCCGTTGAAAGGTTCGATCAAGGCCGGCCGGCTTAGGTCACCGCCGACGGGTTCCCCCTCTGAAAGGCCGTTTCGAAACTCGTTGTCAGGCGTGCAGCTCATCGAGCAGAGCCTTGGCCTGCTTCAGATCGAGCGTATCGAAGCCTTCCGTGAACCAGCCGTAGACCGGAGCGAGGAGTTCGCGAGCCGCGTCTCGCTTGCCCTGATCGCCCCAGAGGCGCGCCATGCTCATCGCCGCGCGCAGCTCCCAGGATTTTGCCTGCTGCTGGCGCGCAACCGCGAGCGCACGCTCGAAGTACGCTTGCGCTCTCGCTGCGTCCGGTTCGGGCGACTTCAGCGCGATTTCCCCGGCCATGCGATGGATGTCGGCTTCGCACCATTTTTCCTTGGTTGTTTCCACCGCCGTCATCGCTTCGCCGATGCAGCGCCAAGCGTCATCGAATTGGCCGAGTTCCGGCATAGGCTCTCGCCAAATATGACAGGTACCACGGCATCCACAGTATTGCTCCCGTTGACCGAAATGCAGTGATCCCTGAGGTCATCACTTGGACCGCCTCCGAGGCTTTGCCGGTCAGGGTCAATACGCAACCTTGGTTCAACATTCTGCCCGACTTCCAGAACAAGGTGCCTTTTTCGTCTGCCAAAGCGACAAGTTCATCATCTTACGCTTTTGCTGCCGCGTGATTTCCGCACCAGATAGGCGTCACCTGTGCGTGGAACAGCGCGTACATCAAAGTGGCGGCTTGACCGATCTCGCGCGCACTCTTGATCGCGTGCTCAGCGTCTTTGAGCGCGGCCTCGGGATAGCCGAGCATCCACTGGGCCAACGACCGATAGGACAAGATTGCCACCCCGACGTCTTGGCCAAAACGCGTCGCCAACGGACGATGTTCGTTAGGATCGTAAAGCGCGATTGCCTGATTGTAGTCCACCCGGCCTTGCGCGATGTCTCCCCTACTCATCAAGGACGTGCCCATGAGGCGATGCCCAACCATGAGTGGGACGGTAGCCCCCTGCTTCTCGGCGAGCGCCAGGAACGGCGCCGCAGGCTCACGCATAGCATCGCCGTTGAACGCCACGTAGTTCGCGACCCAGAAGCTATAGAGGACCGAGAATAACAGCAGCGGGTCTTCGGGTGGCTCTCCGAGTGATTCAGCTTGTTCGATCAGCAGACGTGCCCGCTCCGTAGCCGCCTTGGTTTCAGGAGCAGCATACCCTTTGACATGGATGAGTGGGGTTATCAGCGCGACCTGAAGCTTGATCTGCTCGCGAGCTGAATTACGCGATCGACTGATCGCCGAAGTCAACGAGCTTGGCTCCGGTGACGACGCGGCAATGTGGGCGCACGAGTGCCTGGGTGAAAAGAACAAATTGACGGAAGCCGACGCCCAGAAGGGTGGAGGATGCCTTTAAAACGAGACTTGCGAACCTCGCCACCGGCGAGGTTCGCCAGTGCAAGATACTGGCGCAACCTCTAACATCACAGGCTCAGAAAGCAGCAAAGACAAGGGGCTCAATCTCCGAGCGCAGCAAGGACATGACGTCTTCAAGGTCCAGAAGCTGCATCTAAAGCGCCGGTCAGTTCATCGGCCGAGTCATCGCCAAGACCTGCTTGCTCGTCACCAAGGCCCGAATTTGAAGTTTACTCCGGCACGAACAACCTTCTCAGTCAATGGAACGGTAAATGGGACGGCCAGTCCGCAATTTACCGAGCAGGACATGCTACCCAGATCAACGTAAAGGTATTCGAGTTTGGCGGTCCAGTTCTCAGCAAAGGCGAACTCGACGCCCGCACCAGCAGTCCAGCCGATGTTAGTGGCGCTATCGAAAGTTGCCGGCGGATTCAGGCCGGCTTGGACATTGCCGAAAGCAATTCCGCCTGTGCCATAAAGAAGAACGCGATCGAACACATAGCCGATACGGAGCCGCCCCGTGCCCAGCCAGTCGCTTTTAGTTTCACAGGTTGCGTTTGCGGTGATCGCGTTGCAATAACCATTGGAGCTGTTGCCGTGGACGGTACTCCAATCTGCATCTGTCTCCACGCCGAACAGAAAGGCGCCAGCCTGTAAATTAAGACCCAACGTGCCGCCAACAAGGAGCCCTGAGGTGTTGAAGGAGCCGATTGTCGCGCCTGCAGCCGGCGATGCCGCAGCAGCCGTCCAATTACTGGTGCCGAAGCCGTAGCCGCCGTTGACGCCGACATAGAAGCCGCCCCAATTGATCGGCGCCGTGGCCGGAAAATAACTCGTCGGCGGCACCGGAGCTGGCGGTGGTGCAATGTCCGCCGCGAGCGTTGCTTCCACGCCAGCGAACATCAACGCTGCAACAACCAACATACGCTTCATGCAACTCTCCTGTACTCACGCGGTATCGCGAGTCCCGGGCGTTTGCGCTCGCAACGCGATGGGCAATCCTAGCGAAATGACGGCACGATAGTGTTGCCAAAAGGCCACGGCTTGCGAAAAGATCCCCGCGTAGTCATCCTCGGCGGCACGAGATACTTGCCTACCATGTTTCGCCGCTTTTGGGGGCTATTTTAGCCGATCTGTGAAGACAAATTGAATGCTCCGGCTGACCGCAATCGCAACATGATCCCATCCAGCACAGAATGGTCAGATTTGGGACGCAGTGAAATCTAATCTGGCCCAGACTTTTTCGGCCGACTGCTTTAGGGGGTAATGACCACTTTCGCGCGCGCAGGAGACAATTGCCTCGCCGCGCCGAACATGCAGCCACCGCAAGGCAGTCATTGGTACTACCACACAGAGCCAGTCAAACACAGCAAGTGCCGGTATTTACGGACAGAAGATCAAGCGGTTCAAAAACCAACGGCTCAGGAAAAGCCCGGGATTGACGTCAGCGCAAGACGGCCAGCGGCGGTATCGTCAAAATCCGCTTCCTATCAGCCAAAGCTAGAACCCCTGGACCTTCGATCGATTCAGCGCCCATCGGCCGCCTCCGGCAATAGGCTGGCGACAGGGAACATCCAACATCGCGCTCAGGCAAGCCGGGAGGCTGGTGCTGAGAAAGTCGGGCAGCCTGGCCCTCCGCCACCGGCTGGTGCCGCCAATGTGCCGTGGCCTGACCCTCCATCACCCGCCAGTGCCCGCAATGTGCCGTGGACTGATCCTGCGCCACCGGTTGAGGCCGGTAAAGTGGCGTGGCCCGATCCTCCCTCACCAGCCGGTGGCATTGCGCACGGGGCCACCACAGAAAATCCTCCAGAAGAAAGAGTGAACCAGACGCACGAGGTGCCTGCAGCGGCGCCACATTCTGGCAAAGACGCAGGGGATGAGCCCGGAGTGGGCGGACAGGTCGCCATGCCAAACGAGAAGGCGATTTCTCAAAGCGAGATGCCTGTTGCCGTGCTTTTAACCCTTGCAATCGTATTGATGATTGCGGGAATGCTCTTGCGCCGGATCATAAGTTCGACGTTTGCGCGACGACGTACGGCCGACCTCGATAGGGGAGACGCCGTACGGACCAGCAGGGCCATCGAATCCGCGATGCCAAAGTTTTTGGTACGTCACGACCTCGCACCCAATTCGGTCAACAACGATCATCTGGATGATGAAGTGAAGGAAGCACTACGGAAACTCTTACGAGTTCTCGATGAGCAAGCAGTATAGGCTTACGTTGTTTCCGGCAGAGCAAATTGAGAGGGTTATGCGTAGCGCTTCGGGATGAACTAAAAAAAAGGCACCAACCGGCGCGGTCTTCCCTCTGGCTTCTCCGTCTTCCGCCGCGATTCGTACAACACGGTCCGGTCCAGCTGTTTAGTCGCTGCTTAGGACCGGCGATAGGAACGGAACCATTCGACGAAACGCCGCGTGCCGTCTTCAATGGAAGTATTTGGTCGAAATCCGACTGCACGTTCCAGATCTGAACTATCGGCGCATGTCTCCAGAACATCGCCCGGCTGCATTGGCAAAAATTCCCCAATCGCAGGGCGGCCGACGGCTTGCTCGATCAGCCCAACGAGGTCTATCACCTCGACTGGGCAGCTGTTGCCAACATTGTAGAGGCGCCACGGCGCACGGCTTGTCGCTGGATCTGGCGCTTCGCCTGACCACACAGGATTCGCGTCGGGCGGATGTTTCACGAGGCGGATGACGGTCTCAGTGACGTCGTCAATGTAGGTGAAATCGCGTCGCAGCCGGCCGTTGTTGAACAGTTTGAGCGGCGTTCCATCCATGATCGCGGCGGTGAACAACCACATTGCCATATCCGGTCGCCCCCATGGGCCGTAGACCGTGAAAAACCGCAAACCGGTCGCCGGCAGGCCGAACAACGACGCATAAGCGTGCGCCATGAGCTCATTGGCCTTTTTGGTCGCGCCATAGAGGCTCAGCGGATGATCGGTGTTGTCAGCGGTGCGCAAAGGCATGTGGGTATTGGCACCGTAGACCGACGACGATGATGCATAGATCAGATGCTTGCATCCGGTCTGCCGGCAACCTTCGAGGATGTTCAAGAATCCGATGATGTTGGCATCGGCATAGGCGTGCGGATCAAGCAGCGAATGGCGGACGCCGGCTTGCGCCGCCAAGTGAATGACGCAATCGAAGCGGTAGGCGGCAAACAATTCCGCAATCGCATTGCGATCGGCGACATCGATCTGCTGAAAATGAAAGTTCGGATAAACGGCAAGTTCGGCCAAGCGGGCTTTCTTCAGCTTTGGGTCATAGTAGGAATTGAGGTTGTCGAGCGCGACGACAGCGCCGCCGTCCACAAGCAGACGCCGCGCGACATGAAAGCCGATAAAGCCAGCCGCCCCTGTGATGAGAACCGACATAGCGTCTTCCCCCGCTCAGTCCGGCTCGGAGGCGAGAAACGTGGCCGCCCCGCAACAAGTCCAAAGTTCGCTGATCGCGCCGACAATATGATAAAGGCTTGTCGCCGGTGCGGCTTCTACGACAAACCGGCCGTCGGCAGCAAGATTTTCGTACCACAATCCGGGCAGCGGTGCGTTGAGATAGCGAGACAGGCTTTCGATTGCCTCGCGTAACCTTCCTTCGTCGCCGTCGTTACGATCGATCAGGTAGGCGCGTATCCGCTCCGTCTGCGGCCAAAGGCGCGCGGTCGCATCGTAGGCATTACCGTCTGGTTTGATGCCATTGATTGCAACGCGACGCTCCCGATCGACGCCCTTAGCATCGGCAAACGCTATGAGTTTCGGCACTTCCGCTGGTCGGGTGCGGCCTGTCAATTTAGCCCAACGATCGAGCAGAAATGCCCATTCATAGTGATGGCCGGGCTCTAGGACCTCATTTGGGGTTCCGGAAATGGCCGTCCAATCCGACGCAAACAATTCATGCAACGCAGCGGTATCGCGATCGATGAAATGACCGAGGCACAGCGTAACGATCTCGTCTGCGATATCGTGCCAGATCGGATTGGTGTCTATGACTAGCCAAGTGAGCGCAGCCTCGAGCAGATGCATGTGCGGATTGGCGCGAAGGGGCAGCTCCCCGTTGCGACCTTCGAGAAATCCGCCGGTTGGATGGGCGAAACCGCGCTTTAGGGTCTCAACGAGCGCGTAGGCTTGCGATTGCCAGCCGCCGCTTGGATCGAGCGAGCCATGACCGCAGGCGTAGGCTAGCAACGCAAAGGTCTGATTATAAAGATCGAACGTCGCGTCCAGGACACCGCCGTCCTGATCCACGGTTGAGAGGACAGTACCGTCGCTCTGCACGAAATGTTGGCGCAAAAAACGGAGTGCATGCTGGCCGGCCTCGCGCCAAGGTCCGCTCCATCCGAGCCGCCCTGCTTCGTGGTAGCAAAAGGCTTGCCGAGCGGCGACGCGCGACCGCCTCGGCAAAATCATTGGCGTGCCTCCAAAGTCGATTCGCTCGTGGTAGCCACCCAGCGCATGGTCGGCGCCGACACGCCACCACAGCGGCAATGCAGCCTCGAACAGCCACTGGCGCAGTTTTTTGGCTGCAGTGATCAATCCATACGATGAAGCGGGACGGGGATGATGCGTCAATTGGCGCCCCCTGTT
>JBEKWX010000239.1:0-6151 GCA_049512675.1 Terriglobales bacterium
CATCATTCCGGCGATTGTGTTTCTAGTGCTGGAGCCGTTCAACAAGAAGCGCTTCATCCGCTTCCATGCCTTCCAATGCATCTTCTTCGCGATTGTGTGGACCGCGCTCTGGATCATCCTGACAATCCTTAGCCACATTCCATTCCTCGGGTGGGCAACCATCTTTGTGGGGCCACTGATCAGCCTGGCCGGGTTTGTGATTTGGCTGATTCTGGTGCTCAAGGCCTACCAGGGACAGATGTTCAAGCTGCCCGTGATCGGCGACTTGGCCGAGCAGCAGGCTGGCGCGTAGGCTTGCCGGCATACGAATCGTTGCCTGAGCTCTCCACGAAACCTTTTCCCTCTTCGTACGTCAATCCAGTAGACTACGAATTGTCGTGTTCACTGGTTTTCAGCCAACGAGTCTTCCACCCATGGCTTCGGGATACCGGCGCCATCGTGCGATAGCAGTGTCGGTGGCCGCGCATCTGGCGGTGTTGGCCATGATTGTGTTCCATAGTCCCAAGGTGATCGACCTGAGCCCCGCCGGGCTTGCCTATGGAAACGGCGCCCACACCTACAAGCTGATTTACTTGCCACCGGGCGCGAACGACGACACGCCTGCAGACGCGGCCAAGCTGCTGTTCCCGCCACCGGCCAGCAAACCGCGCCCACGCCCACTTCCGAGGTCCCAGCCGTCAAAGCCTGCGCCAGAGCCTCAGCCGGTAACGGCCAACGCGGAAGCCGCCGACCACAATTCCCACGCCGGGTCTCCGCTCGGCACCATGATTGACGGACCGATCACCGGGCATGAAGTCCACGTCGCGTATCCAATCGTGTTTCCAGATCCTCCCGTGGCGCGCGCCGAGCTTCCCCGAGACCTGCAGGGCGACGTCGTCATCGAGGTGACGATCGACTCCCAGGGCAACGTCGTCGAAACCAAGATTGTGCAGGCGATCGGCCACGGGATCGACGAAAAGATCGAGGCCACCCTTCGCCGGTGGCACTACCAGCCGGCCACGCTCGACGGCACGCCAGTCGCCTCCAGGCACGACGTGCACTTCCATTTTCCGTCGTAAGAACATCGGGTCATCGGGTGATCGGGTGATCGGGTGATCGGGCCATCAAAAGGCCGGTTGTTTTCAGATGACCCGATGGCCCGATCACCCGATTCTCTATTCTCTATTTGTTCGCCTCTGTGGTAAACTTGCCCGTCCCGCGAGGAGCCAGCGACGATGCGCGAAGCTACCCACCACCAAGCGAACCACTTGGCGATCAGGCACTTGAAGAAATCCGACCCCGTGATGGCTGCGATTATCGAGCGCGTGGGGCCTTTCCGCATGCAGTTTGGTGAGCCCACGTTTCACGCGCTGGCCGAGTCGATTTTGTATCAGCAGTTGAACGGCAAGGCAGCCGAGACCATTTTCAATCGCTTCACCGCTCTGGCTGGCGATCCGCTGACCCCGCAGGGCATTCTCAAACTGACCGATGCCGAGATGCGCGGCGTCGGGCTGTCACGGCAGAAGACGGCGTATCTGCGCGATCTCGCCGAAAAGGCTGCGGCTGGCCTCTTGGAGTTCGAGCGCTTGGCCGAATTGCCGGAAGAGGAAGTGATCGCGCATCTCACCCAGGTCAAGGGCGTCGGCGTCTGGACGGCTCACATGTTCCTGATGTTCACCTTGCGGCGTCCGGATATTCTGCCGGTTGGCGATTATGGCGTGCAGGCTGCCATCAAGAAGCACTACAAAAAGCGCAAGTGGCCTAAGCCGGCTGTGATGCTGAAGATCGCGAAACCTTGGGCTCCTTATCGCTCGATTGCTTGCTGGTATCTTTGGAAGAGTCTGGATATTAAGACGGTCGAAAAATAAATTTCAGGTGACGGTTCCAATTTTGTCAAAGTGTTCCACGTGGAACACTATACTTGTTTTATTGTACGTACGTTTATGCTTTATTGTAC
The DNA here is from genome assembly GCA_049512675.1 of Terriglobales bacterium. Taxonomy (GTDB): domain Bacteria; phylum Acidobacteriota; class Terriglobia; order Terriglobales; family Acidobacteriaceae; genus Acidiflorens. The sequence continues at coordinate 1,937 of JBEKWX010000239.1, forward strand.
GTACGTTCGGATACATACATTCGGCGGTCGAAACCTCGGAACCGGCCTGCGCATATCCTTCCTTGCCGCGTGCGACTGGTTCTAAGTCATTGATAATGCTCGGGGATGGTTGTGGTTAAACAGGCACAACCGAGCAGTTATTACTCTGTATTTGTTACACACATCGTTATTTTGGGTTGGCGGCCCCGCCTTGCAGCCTCTCGCCTCAGGGGCCCTGGCGGAATGTATCCACTCGGCTACATAGTGACGTTGAAGCGGAAAAAAGCTTACGCAAGGGTCGAGCCGGCGGCGTATCTCTTTGACGATGCGCTCATCGCGGAATATCTTTCGCTCGCCGCCGAGGACCCAGACCCCGATGTATTCCTGGCCGCGCTCAGCGAAGTGGTTAGAGCGCGAGGCGTGGCGCAGACCGCCGCCGACTCCGGCCTTTGCCGGGAGAGCCTGTACAAAGCCCTGAGTGCGGGCGCACATCCGCGCTTTGAAACCATCAATTCTGTGCTGCACGCCCTGGGGGTGAAGATCGCTGTCGTTGTTGAACGTAGGCGTTAGGCCGGGGTGACGGCATTCGGAAGGCAGGGCGGCCCGCCGGATCGTGGTTGACAGCGCGGGCCGTCGAAATTACTGTGAGACCAGATTCCACGCGACCTATGGAGAACTAGCGCCCATGACCGGAATTCAGTTCATCACCGACGAAGCGGGCCGCAGGACGGCGGCCGTAATCGACCTCAAGAAGCACAAGGCGCTCTGGGAGGACATCGAGGACGTGCTGGTTTCGCGCTCGCGGCAGCATGAGAAACGCATCCCCCTTGCCAAGGTGAAGGCGGACCTCGTCAGGAGCGGAAAGTTCCGTGGCTAGGTCCAATCACGAGATTCGTGCCCTCCAAGTGATTTATGAGCACATCAAAGGCGGAAGGCTCCGTGGCTAGGTACGACGTCGCCTTGACGTCAAGTGCTACGAAAGAACTTAAGAAACTGTCCGGCCAATTGATCGCGCGCATAGTTCCTCGCTTGGAAAATCTCGGCTCCAATCCCCGGCCGCCGGGCTGCAAGAAGCCGCAAGGCGGTAGCCGCGAGTGGCGCATTCGCGTAGGCGATTACCGCGTGGTGTACACCATCGACGACGCGAAATTGGTGGTGGAGGTGACGCGCATCCGTCACCGAAGCGAGGTATATGAACGATGAATTGTCTGGTTCCGAGCGGACGAGAAACCCCAAGAGGGAAACCGCAGCGGTATCTCACCCGCAGGCCACTTCTCGGAAAACGCGAGAAGTGGCGCACCCCCGGTTTGTCTCGGTCGGTGTAGAAAGACAAACCCGCGTTCTACTTCCCCGTTGAGTGGCCCGCCCGCCTACTTCTCACACTTTTTGAGAAGTGGCGCACCCAGCCCGCCCAAGCAGAGCTTGGACGGGGCACCCTCGTGAGTTCAAATGATTGCGATGGCCCGGGCCACCCGCCTCTAGGGTGGGCCACCCGCCCGACTCGGGAGCAGAGATTGAGATGATCCGATTCGAGAGCGAACACATGGCGAATATGAAACAATCGAGATGGAGGCAACGGTGGCCCTGCCTCGCGATGTCATCAGCTGGCTAGAAGAACCCGACGCCTCGGCCGATTCGCAAGATGTGACCATGCTTGCGTCTAGGGTGTTTGTTCGGCTTCAGGATCAAGGCATTTCAGAAGCGGAAATCAAAGAGATTCTCCGGACGCTTGCTCCCCTTGAGTTTTACGAAAGATCTCCGGAAAAAAGTCCCTGGAAGAGTCATTTCGCACCACGCAGTACTGCTACGGAGCACGGTGGAGAATATCCCCGTCTTGCTGATCTAACGGAAGCTCACGTCGAAGAATGGGCCGATCTCGCGGCTAGCTTGCGCCGGCCCATCGTTAGGGCCCGCTTCGCCGACGCTGTCTGGGAATTGGGCAAGCGCCTAGGAAGCGCTCGGAAAGACTTATATCGCTACGGCTTGCTTGCTGCCGAGATGTATCTGAGTGCGGCTGAGGGGGGATACCAGAGGAACCCATTCTCTGTTCTTCATCCTGCAGTGCGAAGCATCAATATGGCTATTCAGCTGAGGAATGAAGGACTCCTCAAGAAGGGGTTCGACTTCCTCATGAGCTTTGTTACGGCGGTCGATGTCGCCCATGTTGGACTCTGGTCGTTCCCGTTTGACAAGCTTCTGGGCCTCCGGGGCCTAGGGACAGCACGGCAACTGCAGATTCTCGATCAATATGAGAGGTTCTTCCAGCAGACAGTGGCAAGCCGAGACCTTTTTCGTATCGAGATCAGCGGTCCCCGCTTTGCGAAATACTTCTATGACCATGGCCAACGTGAACGCGCTAAGGAAATCACGCTTTTATACGGCGAGACCTTGTTGGAACTTGCCGATGAGCTGAGCAATCCGTCGTTAGCGGCCCACCACCTTGGCGTCGTGCTCGACGTCTACCGCCATGTCGGTCTACGCGATCGTGCAGAACGCGTCAGGCTGAAGCTTGAAGCGAAGGGGAAGGATGCCATCGCCTCTATGAAGTCGCACCATGTTGAGATCGAATTTAACGTCGAGGAAATCAGGAAGTCGTTGGCGGAAACTCTCGACGTGTCTCATCCCTTGATCGCGTTATACAGATTGGCGAACTCTTGCGCTCCGAAACCGGCAGAGATTCGGACGAGACTCGACAGCAGTGACTATATTGCACACCGCCTCATACCGACAGGCATTCTCGGAGACCGCGGGCTTACAGTAGGCACGGTTGGAACCTATGACCACGACCAAAACGGAAGAATCACAATGGAGGTCGCACGCGAGATGAACCTTGGCGCAACGCTCTTTCTTATGGGACTTGAAGATTGGAAGAAGAAATTCGAGCTGGGTGCCTTGCCCGACATGCCGGACTTGCTCAACTCAATGCTCATCCCTTCGGATCGCGTGTCAATTTATCTCGCAGGTATTGAAGCCTTCGAGAAGGAAGACTATCTCAAGTGCATACATGTGTTGGTGCCGCAGGTCGAAAACAGTCTCCGGACTCTACTCACGCTTCTTGACATTCCTGTCACCAAGACCGATGAGGATGGAAACTTCGAGTTGAAGAACATGAATGATGTTCTACTCAACGACGGTGTACACCAGGCCCTAGAAGAGAAACTCTGGTACTTCCTAAATGTGCTGTATATCGACAAGCGGGGCATGAATCTGCGCAATGTCGTCGCACACGGAATGGCGCCGCTCGAAGCATTTCATCGTGTTAACGCTGCCTTGGTCATACAGAGCATCGTGTTCCTGACAATGATCAGAGAGGAGGCCATCATGTTCTCAGATGAAGAGGCGGATGCGCCCGATTAACGGGAAAGTACAACGCGGGCTTTTTGAAACGTTGAAGCGAAACCACTGGCGGGTACCCTCAACGCTGGAGGGGCTGAGTGGCCCCCGGCAACATCAGTGTTTCTGCGCGTCAACATACGACCGCAAAACCGCGTTCATGCGCGTGAGATGGCCTTCGCCTTGTCTCTTGAACCACTCGAACACGTCGCTGTCAATGCGCAGGTGCACGGAGGTCTTGCCGCTCGGCATGACGACCCGGGCGCGTTTCCAGAAATCTGCGCCGACGGCCGGGGCTTCCGGCGCGTTGGCGCGTGTCTTACTTGCGCCGCGGGCGGTTTTTCTTTTGATCGCGCTCAGCGAATATCTCACGGTAGTATTTTTCTGCGTCATAACGGTTTGCTTTCCTTGCACTGATAATACACAAATGTGTACACGTTATAAAGATTCACGGCAGGTGGGCAGCATCGTTCGTGATGGTGCGGATGTGGGTCGGTCCCCGAAGAACAACGGCAACAGCAACGGCGGCGGACAAGAGTGTCCGCCCCACACGTTCTACGCAGCACGGGGGCCACTTCTCGAAAGGCGAGAAGTGGCGCACCCGCTGCCGGCCGTTATGCACGCAAGAGCTCGGTCGTCCCTCCGGGACTTGAATCATTCCTCCTCTTTTCCCAGCGCTGAAGCGCTGGGCTATCTCTTGGACGCCCCTCCGGGGCTCGATTCTCGGCTACAATAAAAAACCCTCTCGACCATCCGAGAGGGTTTGCGAACTGGTGGGAGGAATTTATGCCGCGCGCACGACGTTGCCTGCCTGGAAGCCTTTGGGGCCTTTGAGCAGATCGAACTCGACCGTCTCGCCTTCGTTCAGCGAGCGGTAGCCGTTCTCCTGGATGGCGGAGAAAT
>JBEKWX010000240.1:0-6130 GCA_049512675.1 Terriglobales bacterium
GAAATCGTCTCCATGTCCAGCGACGTGATCAACATCCCCAGCCCGACCGGCGAAGAACTGCAGATGGCGCAGTACATGCAATCAGCGCTGCAGAAGCTGGGTCTCGACATCACCTGGCAGGAGGTTGAAGAAGCGCGCGCCAACGTGGTCGGCCGTTGGAAGGGATCGGGCGGCGGCAAGAACCTGATGTTCAACGGCCACATGGATACCTCCAACACTGGCCAAGAAGAATTTCTCACCGGTCTCGGTTATAAACCGCACGCCGTAGTCAAAGACGGCTTCATCTATGGACTCGGCATCTACAACATGAAAGGCGCTCTCGTCTGTTACACCAACGCCGTGAAAGCGCTCCAGCGTGCGGGCGTGCGCCTGAAAGGGGACGTCATCATTGCCGCCGTCGCCGGCGAAATTGAAAAAACGCAGTGGGGTGAATTCAAGGGCAAACAGTACCGCGGATACGGATACGGCACGCACTACCTAGTAAACCATGGCGTGCTGCCCGACATGTGCATTCTCGGTGAGCCCACCGACATGCATGTGGTGCTCGAGCACTTCGGGTCCATTTGGGTGCGCATCTCATGCACGGGAATTTATGTGCACACCGCCTTCTGCGAGGGCCGTGAAGAAATGAATTCCATCCGCCGCATGTTTGAACTCATGCCGCCCATCCTGAAGTGGATTGAAGGATGGGAGAAGAAGGCAAGCTACGGCGGCAGGAAGGCCATAGTGAATCTCGGCGGTATCCGCGGCGGACACGCTTGGCGCGCCAGCCGCACTCCAGAAAAAACGGACTTGTTCCTCGACGTGCGCGTCCCGCCCACGATCCCCATGGCCGAAGCGCGTCGCGACGTGCAGGGCCTCTTCTTCGAACTTGAGAAAGCGCACGCGGACTGGGGTTTGGAATTCGAAACCTACGTCTCGGTCCCGGGCGCGCGCATCAGCGAAGAGCACGAGATGATCCGCGCTATTGACCGCCATCACAAACGCATCACCGGAAAAACGCCGGAGAGGGAAGTGGTCACCTGGTGCTCCGATGCCAGCGTGCTCAGCCGGTTCGGAGTCGAGACCGTGAACTACGGCCCCTCCAGCGGCCCGCGAGACAAAGAGGGAGAAAAAGTTCGCATTCAAACATTGGTGGAGATCACAAAAATTTATGCGCTCACCGCCGCCGAATTGTGCGGAGTGAGCGGGTAGGTGCGGTTCGTGTCAGGGCATCGCTTTAGGGATGCCGAAGGTGCTTTGAAAGCAGATGCCCCTTTAGGAGTTGGGCATCAGAGGTCCTTTTGCCGAGTCCGAAAGAAATCGATCGCCGTTACAAAAACATCCGCTCCCGCATGCAAGCCGCCGGACTGGACGCTCTAATCGTGTGCGGCAATCAATACGCTGGATTCGAAGGCGCGGTCTTCTACACGTCCGGATTCGAGATTGTCCATCGTTACGTTTACGTCGTCATCCCGCTCGAAGGCGAACCCACGCTCGTCTTTCCGCGCGAAGCTCGTTGGATCGGTGACAAGAACAAGCCCTGGGTGAAAGACCAGGTCTGGCCCGACGTTCCCGGCCAATGGCTGCGCGACCGTGCTATCGAGCGCAAATGGAAGCGCATCGGCACGTTTGGGATGAACTTCGTCATGGCCGTTCGCGACTACCGCGAACTCGTGCAAGGCTCGTTCGAACTCGTGTCCTTTGACCAGGAATTTGACATGGCGCGCGCCGTGAAGAGTGCAGAAGAACTCGTCGAAGTTCGTGACGCCATGGACATCGTCGTCGATGGCTTCTGGGCGCTGGTCGCGGGCTACAAGCCGGGCAAGACTGAAGCTGAAATCATGGCGCCCGCGGTTGAGCGCTTCTTCGCTCGCGGCGCCGGCCCGCGCATGATGAACATTCTGCTCTCGGGTGAACACGGGGAGGCGAACGCGTACTTCAAAGTCCCCGGTCATCGCAAAGTTTCGGGTGACGATCTTCTTCTTTATTCGCTCGAAGTTACCGGAGCGGGCGGTTATTGGGTGGAATTTTCCCGTGCGCTGATCCAGGGAAGGCCGAGCGCCACCACGCAGAAGATGGCCGACGTTTATCCGCACGCGATGGAATCAGCTCGCAGATTGATGCGTCACGGCGAACTCGCTTCCACGGTGCATCGCACGGTAGCCGGCATATTTGACAAGCACGGTTTCACACTCGGACATCTTTCCGGCCATAGCATCGGGATGACGATGCTTGAGTATCCCGCCATCGGTGCGAAAAGCGAGGTTCGGCTGGAAGAGAACATGATCTTCTCCCTGCATCCGCAGGTCGTGGATCAGAACGGAAGGGTTTGCCTCTACACGCAGGACACGTACCGCATCGGCAAGACCGAAGGCGAGTGTTTGGCCAACGTGCCGTGGAAGTTCTTCACGGGTGAGGAGACGCGGGGAAGCGCGCTGGGAGGTTAGAGATCAGATTGCAGACGTAAACGGGCCTGTAGAATCTGCGATCTGACCTCTGACCTTCGGATACTAGGAGCGAAGTCTTGCTAAAGATCTGCATTGTCGGCTGTGGTGCGGTGGGCAGCTTGTTTGCTGCTCATCTGGCTAAGAAAGGCGAGGCCGAAATCTGGGCCTACGACGTCTGGAAAGACCACGTCGAAGCCATCCGCAATAACGGTCTGCGCATTTCCGGAGCCGCCGATTTCACTGCGAAGCTGAATGCCACTAGCGATCCCCAGGAACTTCCGCGCTGTGACTATGGCATCGTCGCCACCAAAGCCATCCACACCCGTGGCGCGATCGCGCAGGTTGCCCGCGCCTTCGACGAGAATACCGCTGTCTGCTCCGTTCAAAACGGCGTCGGCAACGAAGAGATCATTGCGGAACACGTGAAGTACGTCATTCGTGGCACGACGTTCCCCGCCGGACATCCCATCGCTCCCGGCCACATCGGCTTCGACATCAGGGGCGACACGTGGATTGGTCCCTTCGAACCGACGAACACTCCGATGTCAAAGGTTCAAGAACTGGCCGGACTGGTTACGCGCTCAGGCATGAACGTGATCGCGCTCAACGATGCACGCGGCGCGCAGTGGACGAAACTGATCTTCAATGCGTCCACCAACCCGGTGGGGGGGCTGACCCTGCTGCATCACGGCGCCGCCACCCGATTTCCGGCGACGGCACAGTTATTCAATGACTTGATCGCGGAGGGTGAGGCGGTAGCGAAGGCGCTGGGCATCGAACTGCACGGGGATCCCCGAGCGCTGGTGCAAAAGGGTGCGAGCGCTCCCGGAAAACACCGGGCGTCGATGCTGCAGGACGTACTCGCCAAACGCCAGACCGAAGTCGATTTCATGAACGGCGCAATCACGAAATGGGGCGAGAAGACCGGCGTTGCGACGCCCCTAAATAAGGCCGTATGGGAGCTGATCAAGGGCCTGGAGCACGCCTGGAGCGAACCAGATTAGAGATTTCATTTCGCAGCATTAATCCCGGAACGAGAAAGAAGACACAGAGAAAGTGATTATGCCCATCCCATTCAACATCGGAGTCCTTCAACTCAGCATGGAGCCCGTCCAAGAAACCGTGGCCATGGCCAAGGCGTGTGAGGATGCGGGCTTCGACACCTTCTGGATCGCGGAAGCCTATCCCTGGTGGCGGAAACATTCTTTCGAAGCACGCTCCTCCACCGCGATTCTTGCCGTAATCGCCAGCCAGACCAAGCGCATTCAACTGGGCTGGGGAATCATTTCGCCTTACACCCGTCACCCGGTGCAGATTGCGATGGAGGCACGTGTAATGCAAGATCTCGCCGGCGACCGCTTTCTTCTCGGCCTCGGCGCGTCGAAGATCTTCATGAAAGAAATCGGCGAGGGTGAAGGCGAGAAAGTCGGTCCCGCCACGGTAATGCGCGAAAGCATTGAGATCATCCGCGGTGTACTCAAGGGCGACAAGTTCGAATATCAGGGAAAAGTTTTCGCTGCCAACGTTCCGCCGCTCAGGAGCGATGCGCATACTTCACGCAAAGTTCCTCCGGTGTATGTTGCAGGAACTGGGCCCGTGATGCAGAGGCTGGGTGGTTCGCTTGGAGATGGTTTGCTCACGGCTTCGATCACCACTCCGGCATTTGCACGGTACTCGAAAAAAAATATGGAAGAGGGCGCAGCGAAGGCGGGCAAGGATGCTTCCAAACTGGTTCTCGGCTGCGTGATTGTCGGCAGCATCGGGCGCGATTCGAAAAAAGGAAAAGAAGGCGCGCGCGAGCAGGCCGCCATGTATCTTGCCAATAAAGTGCAGAACATCAAGGGCTCGGCCGATGTGTTGCTCGAATCCGCCGGCATCACTTTCGAAGAGCTGCAGCCGGTTGCGGACGCCATGGAAAAAGGGGGACGCAAAGCCGCGGCGCAGGCCGTCAGCGATGAACTTCTGCGCAAAGTCTGTCCCATCGCGGGCACGCCCGACGAGTGCACTCAGAAGATCGAAGAATACCGCGCCGCTGGCTGTACCCATATCATGCTCGAAATCTGGGGCGACGACCGCACGGGCCAGGCGAAATTGTTTGGCGACGCGGTATTGCCGCAGTTGAGAAAGTAAGAAACTGGGGTTGCAGGCGTTGTTAGAGTAATGAACAACGTCTGCTCCCTTAATAAAATCTGAGGCTGCTTTAGCCTACGGGCAAACGTCGATGAAACTTGTGACCTTTGAAAACGCTGCGCGCCAATCCCGCATTGGCGCGCTAGTGGGAGACCATCCTACTGCTGATCGGCAGGTTGCCGATCTGCGCATTGTTGACCTCCACACGGCTTGCGCGCTTTACCTGCGCGATGTCGAGAGCGAAGCCATTTTCTATCGCATGGCCGATGCCTTGGTTCCGCCTGACATGCGAGCCCTGTTCCGTGGCGGAGACACGAGCCTGGAAGCCGCGCGTAAAGCTCTCGACTATGTCGTCCATCTCGGCGCTGACGTCACCGGTCCTCGCGGAGAGACGCTGCTCTACTCGCTGGGGGACATTCAGCTCAAGGCACCAATCATCCCGAAGAAGTTTTTTCACACGGCGGGCAACTTTCGCGAGCACCACGAAGAGGCGACGAAGGCTGGTTTTTCGCATCCGGTCATGCCGTGGATCGTTTTTTTTCAGAACACGGACGCGATCATCGGGCCCGACGAGCCGGTGATCTACCCCGAGCACCTGACCCAGGAACTGGATTACGAACTGGAACTAGCAGTCGTTCTAAAGAAAGCTGGCAAGCACTTTACGCCGGAAGAGGCGTCCAGCTACATCGGCGGCTACCTAATTTTCAACGACATTACGGCGCGCGACATTCAGCGCCGGGAAATGAAATCGGGCGTGTTCAGCTTCTGCAAAGGGATCGACACTTTCTGCCCCCTGGGGCCGTGGATCGTGACCGCCGACGAGATTCCCGACGCGCATAACCTGGCAATGGAACTGCGCGTGAACGGCGAGTCGCGGCAGCGCTCGCACTCGAGCAAAATGTCGGTCAAGATTCCGGAGATCCTTTCGCACTACTCGCCGATGGGATACAGCGCCGGCGACGTGGTCTCGACCGGAACGGTCTCGGGCGTGGCGGCGTTTTCGGGGGATCCGAAGGCGTGGTACCTGAAGCCGGGCGATGTGATGGAATGCGAAATCGAAAAGATCGGCGTGCTGCGGAATCCGGTGATCTCGTGGGAAAAAGCCTATGGCCAGAAACCGGCGGCGCTCGCGACGCAGGAAACGGTGAAGTAGGCGCGTTTCGAGGAGGGGTCATGACTGCAAATTCTAAGATCTGGGTTAGCGAACTCAACGCTCGGCCGGAGGTACGGGCCTCGTTTTCGGAAACCCCCATCCGGTTTTACGATACGACGCTGCGCGACGGTGAGCAGACGGTTGGGGTCGTGCTCTCTCCGCAGCAGAAACTGGAAATCGCGTACAAGCTGGATGAGCTTGGAGTGAGCCGCATCGAAGCCGGATTTCCGCGGGTTTCGGTGGAAGACGCGGAAGCCATTCAGCTCATGCAGAAGGCCGGCATCAAGGCGGAGCTTTGGGGATTTTCGCGCGCCGTCAAAGCCGACGTCGCAGAGCTGGTGCGGCTGAACCTTCGCTATACCGTGATTGAAGCGCCCGTCAGCGAGATCAAGCTGAAAGCCTACGGCCTTTCGCGGGA
>JBEKWX010000241.1:0-6118 GCA_049512675.1 Terriglobales bacterium
TGCGCGCCGAAGTGTAGAGCCGGTCCTTCAACACGTCGAAATAGAAAGCGCTCAGTTCCACGCCGCAGAAATTGTTGATGCGGTGATAGATCTTGTGGAACGCGAACTCTTCATACGAGCGCCGCACCTCCGCCGACACTTCCACCGCCTGCCGCAGCATGTATTGATCAAGCGGCTGCAACTCGGCGAACGCGACCGCATCTTTTACGGGATCGAATCCATCGAGATTTCCAAGAATGAACCGGAACGTGTTGCGAATCTTCCTGTAGTCTTCGCCCACGCGCTGCATCAGCGCTTCGGAGCCGACGACGTCTTCGCGGAAATCCACCGATGCAGTCCACAGGCGAACGATCTCCCCGCCAAGGCGGTTGGCGATGTCAACCGGGTCCACGTCATTGCCCCGCGACTTTGACAGGGCCTGCCCTTTTTCGTCGAGCGTCCAGCCGGGCGTGACCACGCCGCGATAAGGAGGCGTGCCGCGCGTGCCCATGGCGCAGAGGAGCGATGACTGGAACCATCCGCGATACTGATCGCCCCCTTCGAGGTAGAGATCGGAGGGCCAGGGATATTCCGGTTCGGCCGCAATCAGCGCGAGATAGCTCGCGCCTGATTCCAGCCAGACGTCGAAGATGTCGGTTTCCTTTTCGAACTTCGCGCCGCCACAGTGCGGGCACTTTGTTCTGGCGGGAACAATGGTGTCGGGCTCGGAGGTAAACCAGGCATCGGCGCCGGAGCGGGCGAATAATTCGACGACCTTGCGGTTGATTGCGGGGTCGTTAAGCGGCTTGCCGCAGCTTTCGCAGAGAAAGACGGCGATCGGGACGCCCCACACCCGCTGACGCGAGATGCACCAATCGGGGCGGGTTTGAATCATGTTGGACATGCGCTCTTCGCCCCACGCCGGATCCCATTTGACGCTCTTGATCTCGCTGAGCGTACGCGTGCGCAGCGTGTCTTCCTTCGACTTGCCGCCGGGCATGGGCGTTTCCATGGAGATGAACCACTGCTCGGTGGCGCGAAAGATCACAGGATTGTGGCAGCGCCAGCAGTGCGGATACGAGTGTTCGGTCTTTTCCGTGTGCAGCAGAGCGCCGCGGCTTTTGACCAGGTCGATGATGGGCTGATTGGCGTCCCAAACGCGCTTGCCTTCGTATTCAGGCAGGCCATTGCGCAGAATGCCCTTCTCGTCGACGTTACTGGTGGCGTCGAGGCCGTACTTCACGCCGGTGGCGAAGTCTTCCGCGCCGTGCGAGGGCGCCGTGTGGACGACGCCGGTGCCAGTGTCCATGGTGACGTAGTCGGCGAGCACGCCGAGAACCTTGCGGTCGAGGAAAGGATGCTGGAAGTTGAGGCGCTCGAGTTTGCGTCCGGGGAAGTGGGCGAGTTCGCGCGGGTTCACGAGGCCGCACTTCTCGGCGGCGTCTTTGGCGAGCTTGGAGGCAACGATGTAGACGTCGCCGCCGGATTCCAGAGCTACATAGTCCTCGTTGGGATGGAAAGCCACGGCCATGGAAGCGGGCAGCGTCCAGGGAGTGGTCGTCCAGATGATGGTGAAAAGTTTCTTGCCGGCCAGCGAGGCATCGATGGTCGCGGGATCGTCGAGCAGCTTGTATTTCACCCAGACCGTGCTGCTAGTGTGATTCTCGTATTCCACTTCGGCTTCGGCGAGCGCGGTCTCGTCGTGCATGCACCAGTAGACGGCGCGCAGGCCTTTGTAGACGAACTCATTTTCGTAAAAAGAAAAGAAGGTTCTGAGCACCACCGACTCATACTGCGGCGTCATCGTGGCATACGGCTTCTCGAAGCGGCCAAAAACGCCGATGCGCTTGAACTGCTGGCGCTGCAGGTCGAGGAATTTCTGCGCGTACCGGCGGCACTCGGCGCGGACGTCGGTGGGGTGCATCTCCAGCTTCTTGCCGCCGAGTTCCTTGTCGACCTTGATTTCGATGGGCAGGCCGTGGCAGTCCCAGCCGGGGACGTACGGCGAATCAAAGCCGGCCATGGTTTTGGATTTGACGATGAAATCCTTAAGGCACTTGTTCATCGCCGTGCCCAGATGGATAGGTCCGCTGGTGTAGGGCGGGCCGTCGTGCAGAATGTACTTTGACTTCCTCTTACCCGCCTGCCGAATGCGCCCGTAGATGTCCATCTGCTCCCAGCGCTCCAGCATTTTGGGCTCATTCTGAGGCAGGTTCGCCTTCATGGGGAAATCGGTTTTGGGCAAATTGATGGTAGATTTCAAATCCATCGGCACTGGCAAGGTTCTCCCAACTGATTGAATCTTCTAATTATATAGGGAGCGCGAAAGGACGCGTCCATTGGGGCTGCCCCACTTGGGCACGAATGCAAAAAGTACTATTTCGGGTAAGGGAAAAGCGTGTACAATTTTCACCAGATAGAAACCTGCACGCATCTAACTGACTGGGGAACAAGGGTGCGGCTAGGTTCGCCCATTTTTCAGGCGAACTTTTTTGCAGGCTTTGAGGAGCGCTCGCGCATCTAAATTTGCGACTCCTCGTATCCTGAACCTGGGGGCTACTGCTCGGGAAAATATGTCAGCATTTGAAACGCCGCAGAATCCGAAAGCGCTGGGTCCAGAGCCGGAGTTGCATCTTCTGCTAACGAATCAGACTCTAGACGAGCCTCTGTGGAAATCCCTGTTCCGCAATATTGACGACTTCTTCTTCCCCAAGAAACTCCCTCCGCTGGTCCTGACCTCGAAGCCCGTCCCGGTGCGCGACATCTGGGGCTTCTACAACTACAAGGGACGCGGAGCGTTCGGTTCAACCGTCATCCACGTACTGGCATTGGCCCTCATCATTGCCGCCACCTACGTGGGACGGAGGATCGTCGAAGTCGCCAAGCCGAAAGAAACCGTCTTGTTGATCGCGCCCGATGACCTTCCCGCGTTGCCGCCTTCCAAGAGCGTGAGTGGCGGCGGGGGGGGGGGTGGCGATCGCGACAAGCTGCAGGCATCGCAAGGCCGTTTGCCCAAGCAGTCGATGCAGCAGTTCACTCCGCCCATGGTCGTGGTGCGCAACTTGGATCCGAAGCTGCCAGTCACCCCAACGATCGTGGTTCCCCCCGACATTCACCTGCAGCAGCCGAACATGCCCGACCTGGGCGATCCGCTTTCGCGCCTGCCGTCGGTGCCTTCGAATGGGACCGGCTCTGGCGGCGGCATTGGCTCCGGTAGCGGCGGCGGCGTCGGTTCGGGCGAAGGTCCCGGATTCGGTCCCGGTCACGGCGGCGGCACCGGTGGTGGGGCGTTCCGCGTTGGCGGTGGGGTTTCCGCTCCGAAAGCGATTTATGCACCGGACCCGGAGTACTCGGAGGAGGCCCGCAAGGTTAAGCACATGGGCACAGTCGTGCTGTGGCTGGTCGTCGGTCCCGACGGTAAGCCGCGCGACATCCGAGTGCTTCGAACTTTAGGATTGGGTCTGGATGAAAAAGCCATGGAAGCTGTGAAAAACTGGCGCTTCGAGCCGGCTTATAAAGATGGCAAACCGGTCGCTGTGCAGATCAACGTCGAAGTCAATTTCCATTTGTACTGAGCCCGGCTGTGCCGGAGAAGTTTAGGAGTCCCAGAAAGCGGCCGCGCAAGCGGCCGTTTTTGATTGCGTGTGGAGACGGCGCTTTGCCCCCTCCGAGCCGTGCGCAGCACGGCTTCCGTCGCTTATTCCTTCAAATCCACATGCACCACGTCTTCCACCGGAAGCCCCAGGAACCGCGTGCCCGCCATCCTGAATTTCTCCGCCGAATCCGTCGCAAAGAACTTTAGCCCGGAAGCGCCTCGCCGCTCGCTCCGCGTTTGAACTGAAGACGTTTCAGCTGAGGACGTCTGAGTGGCGGACGGCAGCGTTTCGATCTGCAGTTGATGCGCCACCTCGCGCGCCGTCGACTCGGCAGAGTCCACGATCGCGACGTGCTCCGGAGCCATTCGCCGCAACAGTGGCTTGATCAGCGGATAGTGGGTGCAGCCGAGCACCAGCACGTCGGCATTAAAGTCGCCAGCGTCGTCCGAAAAAGCCTCCGACAAATAAATCCTCGCCACCTGCTCGGTCACCGTATGTTCGAGCCACCCCTCTTCGACCAGCGGCACGAACAGAGGACAAGCCTTTTCCCGCACCGCGACTTTTCTGGCCTCGAGCGCGCGCCGGTAGGCATGGCTGCTGATAGTCGCCTCCGTGCCAATGACCACCACCTTCCGCTTACGAGTGGCCGCCGCAGCTGCTTCCGCTCCGGGTTCGACCACGCCGATCACATCCACCCCCGCCGCAGCTTTGATCTCGTCGAGCGCCAGCGCGGTTGCCGTGTTGCAGGCGATGACCAGCAATTCCGCACCCTGATCCTGCAAATAGCGCACCGCCCCGACCGCGTAGTGCGCTACGGTGGCGGCTGACTTCGATCCGTAAGGAAGCCGGGCCGTGTCGCCGAAGTAGAGATAGTCGGCGTCTGGAACGCGCTCGACCAGCGCCCGCAGAACGGTCAGACCGCCCACGCCCGAGTCAAAGACGCCGATCGTCGGCCTGCGTGAATTGGGCACAGTGGTCAGAGTTCAACCTTCCGCGGTGGTTGGACTTATGACCGACCGGACTGCGGATATTCGATTTGCCGGAAAACCTCCCTGGCGGGCGTGTTCACGGATCATCTCTTCATTCGGCGCGATGTAGACGCAGTAGATCTTGTCGTCGGTGACGAAACTCTCGAGCCACTGGACCTGTGGACCAAGCTTCTGGAGAACGCCGCAGGACTTCTGCGAAATGGCGTGGAGTTCCTGCTGCGTCAATTTGCCGGCGTTGGGAATCTCACGCTCGATGACATATTTCGGCATGGTGTGCTCCTGCTGTCGAAGTTCTGGTGCTGCGACCGTGAACCCGGATTCTAGCACTGCTCGAAGTTCCGCAGACACCACAAACTTTTCTACCGCGATGCGCTAACTTTCGCTTTCTGTCGAGGCAACGTTCTTTCAAATTGCTGTAGTTGCCCTATCCAACCGCCGCCCGTTATCCTTCAGGCCATGCCCAGCACTCTTGTCGAATGCGTTCCCAATTTTTCGGAAGGCCGCGATCCGGCCAAGGTCGATGCCATTGTCGAAGCCATGAAGATCCCCGGTGTTTATCTCCTCGACCGCGAGATGGATTCCGACCACAACCGCTCGGTCATCACTCTGGTCGGCGAGCGTGAAGCGATTCAGGAAGCCGCCATTCGCGGGGTAGGGAAGGCCGCCGAGCTGATCGATCTAACCAAGCATCAGGGTGCGCACCCGCGCATGGGAGCAGCCGATGTGGTGCCATTTATTCCGATCGATGGGGTGACTATTGAAGACTGCGTGGCCATGGCGCGCCACGTCGGAGCCGAGATCGCGAAACGCTTCCAGATCCCGGTCTATCTCTATGAAGCTGCCGCGGCTACGCCCGAACGCCAGAACCTGGAGAATATTCGCCGCGGTCAGTTCGAAGGCATTCGTGCCGAGATAGCGACCAATCCCGCGCGCAAGCCTGATTTCGGCGAGCTGCGTGTGCATCCCACAGCCGGTGCCACGGTCGTCGGCGCGCGCAAGTTTCTCATTGCCTACAACGTCTTCCTGAATACGCCCGACGTCGAGATCGCCAAGAAAATCGCGAAAGCCGTGCGCTTCTCGGGTGGTGGCCTGCGCTTCGTCAAGGGCGCCGGCTTTCTGGTACGCGGCTTAGCCCAGGTCTCGATGAACCTGACCGACTTCGAGCAGACTCCCGTCCACCGCGTCTTCGAATTCGTGAAGCGCGAAGCCGCGCGCTACGGTGTCATTCCGGTTTCAAGCGAGATCGTCGGCCTGATTCCAAAGCGCGCTTTAGAACAGGTCGCGGAATGGTTTCTGCAAGTCGAAAACTTCGACTCCTCGCTTATCCTGGAAAATCGCCTCGCAGCGGTGATGACCGGCAAGATAGCGGTCGGCGGCCTGCGCGCCGGAGTCGAGCCCTTCATCGAGCACCTGGCCGCTCCCACCGCAACTCCCGGAGGAGGCAGCGCCGCCGCCGCCAGCGGCGCTATGGCCGCCGGACTCGCAAGCATGGTAGCGTCCATGTCGCGCGGCAAGAAAGCGTACTTGCAGTACGAAAGCCAGCTCAGCGCAGCG
>JBEKWX010000242.1:0-6054 GCA_049512675.1 Terriglobales bacterium
CTGTGCAGCCCGTTGAATCAATGGTAATACCGCCAATGGACTTGGCAACGGCCAGAAAGTACATGTCCTGTCGAATCGGCGAAACTGGCCGCTAGTTGCGGGTTTTCAGGGGTTGTTGCGGAGTGGACTATGGACCTTGGTGCGGAGCATGGTGCGATCCCAGGCGGTGCGTCCCACCCGCACCATTACTGTGCCGAGCTACGACTTTGAGGACAACTGGCCGTGTCCCAGCGGCAGTAGCGCGACATCCTGCCAGCAATCGCCATTCTCACGGACGAACATCAGTTCCTCCACATGGATCTGGCGTTTGCCCGGAAACGTCGCCCAGCGCTCCCGCGCGAGCACGCATGCCGCACGGGCCTGCTCATCCTGTTCCGTCTTCAAAATCGTGAGATGCGGAATATAGGGCCAACTCTCCTCGCAGCGCAATCCTCCGCCGCAGAGTTGATCGTGCAGTTCACGCATCCGATAGGCAGCTCGTTTTACCTGGATGAAGACCGTCGGAGTCGTCGGCAGAAAGGTTTCCACGTCTCCCAGTTCGACGCTGAACGGAACGACGCGGCCACAAGCCTCTTCCAGAAATCCCAGTGCGGCCGCTTCGGTTCCCTCCAGTTCCCGCGGAGGAAGAATCGTGAGATGGGCCGGCATGTGAGCGATAGTCGGGTGGAGTTCCTGGCGCAGTTGTTCCACAAACTCGCCAACCGGATTCCGGACGTACGTCACCAATGCGTAGCGTGAACTGGGCATGTCTTCCGAGGCAAAATTATAGCCCGAGCGCGGCTTGCAGGGGCAGTCCACCTTTTGGGGGTGTCACGAAGATTACCCGCATCACACCATATAATCGAATCACAGTCGGGACTTAGCGCAAACCTGGCAGCGCACTTGCCGATTCTTCGCGTGCTATCCTTGAGCTTCTATAGTGAAAATCTTTCTTATCATTCTGGTTGTTGTCATGGCAACGGCGGGCGTGCTCCTGCTAGCGCTTTCGGCCACGCCAGTTGTCCAGTTGCAGCCTCCAGTGACGGCGCTCGGCGCAGCGACCCCTGTCACCATCCAGGTTAGCGATCCGCACGGGATCCGCGAGGCTGTAGTGTCTGTGGAGCAGAACGGCTTACGCTACCGCGCCTGGGAAACCAAGCAGCCCGCACGACACGTCTTCTGGCAGCGAGCAGTTCCAGACAGTGTCTGGAATTTTGTGGCCGGAACCAAAACCATGCCTCAACTCAAAGACGGTAAGGCACAACTGATCGTCGAAGTCGTGTCCAACGACTTTCTTGGCAAAACGGCGCGGTTAGAGCGGGACGTAATGGTGGTGACGCAACCTCCCGTGCTTACAGTCGATTCCGATCAGCACTACCTCTACCTGGGCATGGCCGATCTGGTGACGTTCAACGTTGCAGGTTATTCGACCGAAGCGGGTGTGCGGGTTGGCGACGAAACGTTCCGCAGCTGGCCAATGCCCGACGGCAAGCCCGGGCTCTTTTCATTGTTCGCCTTTGCGTGGAACATGCCGCCGGGTACAGTGCCGCTGGTCTACGCAACCAACCCGGCGGGCAACGAAGTAACGACACCGATGACGTTCCAGTTTCCCAAGAAAGAACAGCCGAAGTATCGGGTACGCGATTTGCAGATCGACGACCGCTTCGTCCAGAAGGTGATTGGCGAGTTGGACCCGAATGGTTCGGGCGACGCGATCGCGCGTTTCGTGAAAATCAACCGCGAAATGCGGCGCGCGAACAACAAAACTCTGGCTGACCTGCGCTTCAAGACCGAGGGACGGTTCCTCTGGTCACAGCCCTTTTTGCAACAACACAACTCCAAGGTGGAATCCAGTTTCGCCGACGAGCGGAACTACATTTACCAAGGAAAGAAGATCGATCAACAGGTTCACCTGGGCTACGATCTTTCCATCACGCAGCACGTGGGCGTGGAGGCGTCGAACGATGGCCGCGTGGTGTATGCGGCGCCGCTCGGCATCTACGGCAATTGCATTGTGGTCGACCACGGCTATGGCCTGCAGACCATCTACGGCCACTTGAGTGAAATTGCGGTCCACGAGGGTGACATGGTGAAACGCGGCCAGATCATGGGCAAGAGCGGCCAAACCGGTATGGCGGGGGGCGACCACATTCATTTCAGCATGCAACTCGAAGGTGTTCAGATCGATCCCAAGGAGTGGTGGGATGGGCACTGGATCAAGGATCATGTTGCAAAACGCGTGAGCTTGGCCGGCTTCAGCGATTGATTCCACTTTTTGTGACTGCCGATTATGTCGCCCTGTTTCCGTCGAGGATGTAGTAAAAGCCCTTGCCATGGTGTCAAATAGCTGTCAGTGTCAAGCTTCTGCGCGGACCTGATCAAGAGAGAGACCCTGAAGGAATGAGCAGCGCCGTAAAATCCGCCGACTCCACGCCTCCTCCGCTGGCTGAAGAAGAGATCGCTCGGCGCGTGGCCGCCGAAAGGTTGCGACTGGTACGGGCCGCTGGGCTCCCCGAGAAACCCATCGAGCACTTTCACCGCCCCGCGGAGCGGCTCTTCACCGCGGAAGAACGCGACCGGGTAACTATTCTCTTCGGAGGCTTTACCTGGAAACACGAGCGCTTCATCGAAGCCGTCTTTCGCGGCTGCGGCTATCGCTGCCAGATGTTGCCTAACCCCGACGTGGCCGCCTTCCAGACGGGCAAGGAGTTTGGCAACAACGGGCAGTGTAATCCCACTTACTTTACAGTCGGCAACCTCATCGAATTCCTGCGGTCGCTGGAAGCTCGCGGTCTCTCGCGCCGGGAAATCATCGACCACTACGTTTTTTTCACCGCGGGGTCGTGCGGACCTTGCCGCTTCGGCATGTACGAGTCCGAGTACCGAATGGCGCTGGAGAATGCGGGCTTCGGGGGCTTCCGGGTCCTGCTTTTCCAGCAGGACCATGGCGTCAAGGCGGCTTCGGGCAACCCTGGCCTGAAGTTCTCCGCTGATCTCGGCATGGGGCAGCTCAACGCGCTGAACCTGGGCGATGTGATCAACGACATGGTTTACCAGATCCGGCCCTACGAGGTTGCTCCGGGCGCAACCGGCCAGGCAATCAAAGAAGTCGTGGATCAGCTTAGCGATTTTCTGGAGAACCGGAAGCGTTACGAAATCCTGGAGGGCACACCGGGATGGATTTCGCGGCGCCTGGCCCGGAACAAGAAGCTCAAAGATATCTGCAACACGCTGGGCAAGGTCTTGAACCACCTCTACGCCGAGGACTTCCTCAAAACGATGCACCTTGCCCGCGAGCGCCTGAACCAAGTCGAAGTGGACCGCACACGGGTAAAGCCCATCGTCAAGGTCACGGGTGAGTTTTGGGCACAACTCACCGAAGGCGACGGCAACTTCAACATGTTTACCTTTCTGGAGCAGGAAGGCGCTCAGGTAGAGGTCGAACCAATCGGCTGCTGGATCACCTATCTCCTGTATCAGGCTCGGGCCAACACGGGCGCGAAAAAAGGGCTTGATGCTCCCTATCCCGACGCCCGCTGGTGGGAATTGAAGCGGCAACTCTCCAACGAGTGGAAATTCCGCAAAAAGTGGCTGCTGTTGCGACTGAGCGAGGGCATCTGGAATCGCCAGTATGCGCGCGCCGCCCGCCACCTGGGCGGCCTCACGCACCGTCTCGTTTCACAGCGCGATCTGGCCCGAGTGGCGCATCCCTTTTACCACTCGCTCGCCCGTGGCGGTGAAGGGCATCTTGAGGTGGGGAAGAACGTCTTCTACACCACGAACCACCTGTGTCACATGGTGCTGGCCGTGAAGCCATTCGGTTGTATGCCGTCTTCACAATCCGATGGCGTGCAGTCCGCCGTGGTGAACCGTTTCCGGGAAATGATCTTCCTGCCCATCGAAACTTCGGGGGAGGGAGAGATCAACGCGCACAGCCGCGTGCAGATGGCCCTGGGCGAAGCCAAGATCAAGGCTAAGGCGGAGTTCGAGCAGGCACTGGCTTCCACGGGCAAGAAGCTCGATGAGATCAAGGCATACATCGTCGTGCATCGGCAACTGCGGAGTCCGCTTTATCCGGTTCCGCGCCGCCGAGGCATAGCTGGGGTTGCGGCCAACTTTGTATTGCACGTTAGCGACATGATGGATGGCAATGCACGCCTCGCTAAGCTGCCGGGTGAGATCTGAGGAGCCTAGGAGATTCTGTGGGTAAGACCGCACAACACGCGTGCGCCGCCGATCAGCAGTGCTCACTGCCGGCCCAGGTGGAGCGATGTGGCGTCCGCTATCTCGTGGGCATGGACGTCGGGTCCACGACGGTTAAGGCCGTAGTCATCGAAGCGGGAGCCAGCGAAGTCGGAACCAGCGAAGCGGGGACCGACCGCATTCTCTGGCAGGACTACCAGCGCCATGACGCGCACCAAGCCGAGAAGCTCCTGGAATTTCTTCAGGGCATGGAAGCCGAAATCGGCATTGCTCCCAGCAACTGCCGCATGTTCATCACCGGCTCCGGCGGCAATGCGCTCAGCACTCTAATCGGCGCGAAGTTCGTGCAGGAGGTGAACGCTGTCGCCCTCGCGGTGGAGAAGCTCCATCCGGAAGTGAACTCGGTCATCGAACTGGGCGGTCAGGATGCCAAAGTCATCATCTTCAAAGCGGATGGCGAAAACGGCCGGAGGAAGAAGATCCCTTCGATGAACGACAAGTGCGCGGGAGGCACCGGCGCGGTCATCGACAAGATCAATGCCAAGCTGAAGATCCCGCCCGACGAGTTGTGCAACCAGGGCTACAAGGGGATCAAGATCCATCCGGTCGCAGGCAAGTGCGGCGTTTTCGCTGAGACCGACATCAATGGCCTGCAGAAGCAGGGCATCCCGGCCGACGAACTGTTGGCCTCGCTTTTCGACGCCATTGTGCTGCAGAACCTCACCGTCCTCACGCGCGGCCACACGCTGCGCCCACACGTGCTGCTGCTGGGAGGGCCGAACACTTTTATTCGCGGCATGCGCGAGGCATGGCAGCACAACATCCCGGTCCTCTGGCAAGAGCGGGGGATCAAGCTGCCGCCCAATGTTATTGCGGAAAACGCCATCAAAACTCCGGAGAACGCTCTGTATTTTGCGGCCATGGGCGCGGTGGAATTCGGCAAAGGGGAAGACGCGGAGATTGGGCAGTATCTGGGGACGCAGAATCTCGATCGCTACATTTACGAAGGGCGCCGCCAGGAAAAGGCGGCTTCCGGCAACCGTGGCTTGGGATCTTCGAAGAAAGAATTAGAAGAGTTTAAAGCCAAGTACTGGCGGCCGAAATTCGTTCCGGCGGCCTTCCAGCTCGGGGAGCGAGTCCAGGCTTTTATCGGCCTCGATGGCGGTTCGACTTCCACCAAAGCGGTGCTGTTGTCGGAGCACGGCGATGTTCTTTCGAAAGCCTATCAACTTTCAAAGGGCAATCCTATACAGGACACCATTGACCTCTTCGAGAATCTGCGCCAGCAGGTGGAAACCCAGGGTGCGATCCTGGAAGTTCGCGGCGTGGGCACGACCGGCTACGCCAAGGACACCCTGCAACGCGTGTTGCAGGCCGACGTCGCATTGGTGGAAACCGTGGCGCACACCGAATCGGCCATACGGTTCTACCACGATCCACACGTCATCGTCGACGTCGGCGGGCAGGACATCAAGATGATCGTCCTCAAAAATGGCCGCGTTAAAGACTTCAAGCTCAACACCCAGTGCTCCGCGGGCAACGGCTATTTTCTGCAATCCACGGCGGAAGGATTTGGCATCCCGGTAGAGAACTATGCGGACGTTGCATTCACCGCCAACGCCATGCCTGTCTTCGGCTACGGCTGCGCGGTGTTCCTGCAATCCGACATCGTAAACTTTCAGCGCCAGGGCTGGCGGCCGGAAGAAATCCTGGCCGGCTTGGCGACGGTGCTGCCCAGGAATGTTTTCTTGTATGTCGCCAAGGTGCCAAGCCTCGCTGCACTGGGCACGCGGTTCATTCTGCAAGGAGGTACGCAGAACAATCTCGCCGCGGTTAAGGCGCAGGTGGATTTCCTGCGCGCCAGCTTCCGCT